>NZ_LHQS01000004.1 GCF_004102725.1 Methanoculleus taiwanensis
CGAGTTCAAGGCATGTGCCGTTAAGGTCGAGAAGATTACGGAGGCCTGAATATGGCAGCACAAGGCGACAAGATCTACGCATGGGCAGCCGACGCCGCCTGCCAGGAGAAGGGCGAGTGCGGAGGCGCAGTCTCCGCTCTCCTGAAGTACGCCCTCGAGAGCGGCACCGTCGACGCCGTCCTTGCCATCAAGAAGGGACAGGACATCTACGATGCCGTCCCCACGCTCATCACCGACCCCGCACAGATTGCAGAGACTTCCGGATCGCTCCACTGCGGAACGCTCCTGCTCTCAAAGCTCTTCAAGAAATACTTTGACGGAGCAAAGAACATGAAGATCGCCGTCCCGGTGAAGGGCTGCGATGCAATGGGTCTCTACGAGCTTGCAAAGCGCAACCAGGTCAACCTCGACAACGTCTACATGATCGGTCTCAACTGCGGCGGGTCGGTAAGCCCGGTCTCCGCCCGCAAGATGATCACCGAGAAGTTCGGCATCAGCCCCGACGACGTCGTCAAGGAAGAGATCGACAAGGGTCAGTTCATCGTCATCACCAAGGATGGCCAGCACAAGGGCATCTCGATCGACGAACTCGAAGAGGAAGGCTACGGCCGCCGTTCCAACTGCCGCCGCTGCAAGATGAAAGTCCCCCGCCAGGCAGATCTTGCCGCAGGCAACTGGGGTGTCATCGGCGACAAGGCCGGCAAGGCAACCTTCATCGAGGTCTGCTCCGAGAAGGGTGCGAACCTCCTCTCCGGCGCAGAGAAAGCAGGCGCTGTCAAGACCGAAGCGGCACCCGCAAAGGGTATCGAGATCCGCGGCAAGGTCGAGAACGCGATGCTCAAACTCGGCGACAAGTGGCGTGCACACGACTTTGGCGCCCTCGGCGAGGGACGCGACCGTCTCCAGACAATCATGGAGGCAACGAGCCGCTGCATCAAGTGCTACGCCTGTATCGAGAACTGCCCGATCTGCTACTGTGTGGAGTGCAGCACCAAGAAGGCCGACATGGTCGAGCCCGGCAAGGTGCCCCCGGACTTCATGTTCCACCTGATCCGGTTCGCTCACATCTCCGACTCCTGCGTCAACTGCGGCCAGTGCGAAGAACTCTGTGCGATGGACATCCCGAACGCACTCTTCATGCACGCCCTGCAGGTCGACCTCGAGGAGATGTTCGGCCAGAAGCCCGGTGTTGACATGACCCTGCCGATTCTGGCACTCGTCGATGAGAAGAGTGAGCGCAAGCGCTTAAACGACACCGGCGACGACCAGATCTTCAACATCTTCAAATAAACCAACCCATTTTCCCATCCTCGCGCTTTCGGGGATGGGGGCACATGGTATCACCGGCACCAGATCTGGCCGGGACCCCCTCCCGGCTTCCCCCGGTTAGTTTCCACTATTATTCATCGGATTTTTTGCAGAAACCACGGGTATTAAATATTACAAGACGGGTAGTTCCTCGCGTTGAGGAACAGCCATGGATATCAAGTACGTATCTACGACGTGCCCGTACTGCGGCACCGGGTGCGGCTTCAATCTTGTCGTCCGCAACGGCAGGGTCGTCGACACTGCACACTGGCAGCGTGCCCCGGTGAACGGAGGCAAACTCTGCCCGAAAGGCCGCTACGCCCACGAATTTATCAACAGCCCCGACCGGCTCACCAGGCCCCTCATCAAGAAGGACGGCCAGTTCGTCGAGGCAACCTGGGACGAGGCCTACGACCTGATCGCCCAGAAGTTCAAGTCCTACAAGCCCGAGGAGATGGCCTGCCTCTCGTCCGCCCGTGTCTCCAACGAAGAGAACTACCTGATGCAGAAGTTCGCCCGCAGCGTCCTGAAGACCCCGCATATCGACCACTGCGCCCGGCTCTGCCACGCATCCACCGTCGCCGGCCTTGCAATCGTCTTCGGTTCCGGTGCGATGACGAACTCGATCGGCGACATCGCCGAATCGAAGTGCCTCTTCATCATCGGCAGCAACACCTTCGAGCAGCACCCCCTGATCGGACGCAGTATCATCCGTGCGAAAGAGAACGGCGGAAAGGTTATCTATGCAGACCCGCGTGACACGGCGACGGCCAAACAGGCCGATCTCTACATGCCGTTCACCTCAGGTACGGACGTCGCTGTCCTGAACGGCCTGATGCAGGAGATCATCAGGAACGGATGGGAAGACAAGGAGTTCATCGAGAAACGGACGAAAGACTTCGATAAGATGAAAGAAGTCGTCATGAAGGAGGACTACAGCCTCGAGAACGTCTCGAAGATCTCCGGCATCCCGGTCGAGAGCCTCAAGACCGCTGCCGAGTGGATCGCAAAGGCCGAGGTGGCATCATTGATCTACTCGATGGGCATCACCCAACATACCGTCGGTGTCGACAACGTCAAATCCACCGCGAACCTGATGATGCTCACCGGCAACATGGGCAAAGCCGGCGGCGGCGTAAACCCGCTCCGTGGCCAGAACAACGTCCAGGGCGCCTGCGACATGGGCTGCCTCCCGAATGTCTACACAGGCTACCAGAAGGTCACCGAAGAAGCTGCCCAGAAGAAATTCGCGAGCGCCTGGTGCTGCGGCATCGCGGAGGGTAAAGTCGGCTATACCGTCACCGAGATGATAAACGTCCTTGCCGATGAACCCGGCAAACTCAAAGCCATGTACATCATGGGCGAAAACCCCATGCTATCCGACCCCGACCTTCACCACGTAGAGGAGGCCTTCGGGAACCTCGAGTTCCTCGTCGTCCAGGACATCTTCATGAGCGAGACGGCAGAGCTCGCCGACGTCGTCCTTCCGGCCTCCTGCTACGCCGAGAAGGACGGCACCCAGACCAACACCGAGCGGCGCGTCCAGCGGCTGCGGAAAGCCCAGGAACCGCCCGGCGAGGCGAAAGAGGACTGGAAGATCATCTGCGAACTCGCCGGGCGGATGGGCATGGGCGACCAGTTCGCCTTTGCAGATCCGGAAGAGGTCTTCAACGAGATTGCCGCCGTCACGCCGTCCTACCACGGGATGAACTACGCACGCCTCGACCCGGACGGCCTCCACTGGCCCTGCCCGAGCATTGACCACCCGGGAACCCCGATCCTGCACACCGAGAAGTTCGCCACCCCCGACGGCCTCGGCATCTTCTCACCCATAGAGTGGAAACCACCGGCGGAGGTTCCGGACGCGGAGTATCCGTTCGTCCTCACCACCGGCCGCATCATCTGGCAGTGGCACACCGGGACTATGACCCGGAGGTCGTGGAGCCTTGAGAAAGAGGCCCCGACCGGCTGGATCGAGATCAATCCCGAGGACGCAGAGCAACTCGGTATCAAGGACGGTGAACTGGTGACGGCGAGCACACGTCGCGGCAGCGTCGATGTGCCTGCGAAAGTGACCGGTGAGATCAAGAAAGGGGTGATGTTCATGCCGTTCCACTACAAGGAATGCGCGGCGAACGTCCTGACCAACAACGCGCTCGATCCCATCGCCAAGATCCCCGAATTCAAGGCGTGTGCCGTCAAGGTAGAGAAGATTACGGAGGCCTGAAGATGACGGCAAAAGGCGATTTACTCTATGCGTGGACGACCGACGACACCCTTCGGGAGAAGGCCGAGACCGGCGGCGCCGTCTCTGCTCTCCTGAAGTACGCCCTCGAAAGCGGCACCGTCGATGCGGTCTTCGCCGTCCGGAAAGGTGCCGACGTCTATGACGCGGTACCGACGCTCATCACCGATCCGGCGGAGATAGGGGGGGCGGCAGGATCGCTCCACTGCGGGACCCTCCTCCTCCCGAAACAGATGAGACGGTGTCTGCTCGCAGTCGAGCCCGATATGAAAGTGGCTGCGGTGCTGAAAGGCTGCGATGTAAAGGCGATGTACGAGATGGCCAAGCGCAACCAGATTAACCTCGACAACGTCATCATGATCGGTCTCAACTGCGGCGGGACAATCAGACCGGAAACGGCCAGAATCATCGTTCGGGAGAAACTCGGACTCGATCCCGACGACGTCGTCAAGGAGGAGATCGACAAAGGAAAGTTCATCGTCATCACGAAAGACGGCGAACACAAGGGCATCTCCATCGACGAACTCGAAGAGGGAGCCGAGAACCTGCTCGGTGACGAGGGGCTCGGCCGCCGTTCCAACTGCCGCCGCTGCAAGATCAAGATACCCCGGCAGGCCGATCTTGCCTGCGGAAACTGGGGTGTCATCGGCGACAAGGCAGGAAACGCTACGTTCGTCGAGATAGGCTCGGAAAAAGGTGCAAACCTCGTGAACGGAGCAGTGAACGCCGGTGCTCTTGCGACCGAAGCCCCACCTGAGAAAGGGATCGCGATCCGCGGCAAGGTCGAGAACGCAATGCTCAAACTCGGTGATGCGTGGCGTGAGCGCTACTTTGGTGCACTTGGGGAAGGGAAAGAGCGCCTCCAGACGATTATGGAGGAGACGAGCCGCTGCATCAAGTGTTACTCCTGCATTGAGAACTGTCCGGTCTGCTACTGCCAGGACTGCAGCACAAAGCAAGACTACTTTGTCGAACCAGGGAAGGTGCCGCCGCCGTTTATGTTCCACCTGATCCGGTTCACCCACATCTCCGACTCCTGCGTCAACTGCGGCCAGTGCGAGGAACTCTGCCCGGTGGAGATCTCAAACTCGGTCTTTATGCATGCCCTGCAGGTCGACCTCGAGGAACTCTTCGGGTTCCACCCCGGCGAAGATATGACGCCGCCTGTCCTCGCACTCGTTGACGAAAAAGCGGAAAGGAAGCGCCTTGACGCAACCGGCAGCGACCAGATCTTCGATATCTTCACCAAATCCTGACACTTTTTAGAGGCCGATCCGGCTGTGCCCGCCTCCATCCTCACGGGTGAACCGGCCGCCGGTCTGCTCCGGAAGATACTCCTGCCCGGCTATCTGCGCAGAACGCCTGACGTACGCCTTCATGATATCGGTTCTCGTGAGAAAGCCGACGAGTACCCGGCCGTCATCGGGAGAAACGACGGGGAGATGGTGGATCTCATGCCGAATCATCGTGCTCAGTGCCTCTTCAAGGGTAGCCGTCGGCTGTACGGCTACGACCGGCGACGTCATTATCTCCTCAACGCAAACAGCAGTGAGACCGTCCACCCCCCTGACATCCCGAGTAGCCACGATGCCGATGAGCGATCCTTCCTGATTCAGCACGGGAAAACCGGTGTGCAGGGTCTCATCGATCAGCCGGAGCACCCGTCCCACAGGATCGGCTGGTGAGACCGCCACAATCCGGTCACGCGCCACCATAACCTCCCCCACCCGGATATCACCGAGGATCTCTATCGTATACTCGTCCCGGTGCGCTGCAGACTCTGCCCGGGTTAAGACCTGTTCGCGGAAGATCGTTGATTCACCGATCAGGAGATGTGCAATCGAAACCGCCCCCATCGCAGGTACGAGCAGGGAGAAGTCGCCGGTCATCTCTACGACCATTATCATAACGGCAATCGGGGCATGTGAGATCGCACCGAAGAGAGCGATCATCCCGACGACGACGAATGCCGGTACCGATTCGAGTGGGACGAGGCCGGGGAGGAGAAGGTGGAGCAGCGAACCAAGAGCACCCCCGGTCGCTCCCCCGATCATCAGACCCGGGGCGAAGACACCACCACTCCCCCCGGAGCCGATGGTGAATGATGTCGTCAGGATCTTCGTGAACGGGAGGAAAAGGAGCACACTGAGCGGGAGCATATTGTAGAGCGCGAGCTGTGCAAAGCCATACCCGGTTCCAAGGCTGGCAAACCCGATGATCGCCGCATCCGGCGAGAGAGACGCAAGACCGATAACGAGTATGCCGGTCAGAAACGCCCCGATCAGGGGCTTTATGTGGTTCGGCAGGTTGTAGCGGGAGAAAACGTCTTTGAATACCCGCTGTGTGCCGTAGAAGAGAAAGATATACAGGAGGCCGACTGCGGTCGAGACCACGCCCAGGAGGAGGAAGAGGGGTATCTGGTAAACATTCCAGGTGATCGTCGCTGCACCGAATACCGGCTCAAACCCCTCCACAAGACCAAATATGGCATACCCGATGACGGAAGCGAGGAATGCAGGGATAATGGCCTCGGTCTCGAAATCCTGCTTATACAGAATTTCAGCGGCGAGGATTGCTCCGCCGAGGGGAGCCATGAAGATCGTGCCGATCCCGGCGCCGACACCGGTCGCGATGGCTATTCGCCGCTCCTGCGCCGAGAGCCCCAGGAGGTCGGCGGCGATTGAGCCAAAACCCGCGGAGATCTGGGCGGTGGGGCCTTCACGCCCGGCACTTCCGCCCGTGGAGATGGTCAGGATGGCAGTAACCGCCTTGAGGAGAGGAACGCGCCACCGCATTCTGCCTTTCCCATGGAATGCCCTGATGGCCGCATCGGTCCCATGTCCTTCAGCCTCCGGTGCCAGGGTATAGACAAGCAGACCGGAAACAAGGCCTCCGAAGCAGATGACGGGAAGAATCATCCAGAGATGATCCGGAGGCGCCCACTGCGCTATATCCGCAACGGTCTGCCCTTCTTCAGGCAGGTGGAACCCCACCACATCTCCCATAAAAAAAGCGGTTCCGATCTTTAGCCCCTCAAAAAAGAAGAGAGCCCCGATGCCGGATATAACACCAATGAGAACGGCAATGAGGATGATCTTCTTATACGGGGTGACGACGGTCTCAATCAGCATGCCTATGTACACATTTGCCCCTCCTCCACTTATGAACAGCGATTCCAGCCACGTTGCAGATGCAGAATACCCGCGTATCACCGCGAGAAAATACGGGCGCGCCTATCGATTCGTACGCATCAAACATCTTCAGAAATGAGCCGAATCTGCGTGTAGGAGAATACGCACCCAGGAACGTAATTAACCTTTCGATACTATTTATGAAAATAGGTTTACCACAAGTATACCGGGGGGCGGGAAACGGGGAAAATTCACGTTTCTGATGTGCACGATTCGAAAGATATTAATAGCATTCTCCATTTACTCTAATTTGAACCTATACAGATAAAATTACTCGCTGGTATAGGTAGGACGTTTAGAGAGGTGTAAAGAAAATGGTGTTCCATCCTCCAGTTGCTATTGTGGCAAAAGCCGCAGATGCCGGTAAGTACAAGACCGGTCTGCCGGCATGGAATATGCTCCTCCGTGGACTCATGGCAGGATCATACATCGCCATGGGCGGTGCTCTTGCAACGGTCTGTAGTACCGGTGTAGCGGCATTCCTTGGTGCAGGTTTCGCAAAGCTGATTCTCGGTGCGGTCTTCCCTGTTGGGCTTATTATGATCGTCCTGACCGGTGCGGAGCTCTTCACCGGTGACGCGATGCTCGCCCCGATGGCTGCATTTATTCACAAGATCAGCTGGGTAAGCGTGCTTAACCTGTGGGTCTGGGTATACATCGGAAACCTTATCGGTTCCCTCCTGTTCGCATACATCATGGCCTACGGCCCGCTCGTAGGCTTCGATGCAGCAGGCGCAGCAACCGTCAATGCCTTCGGCCTCGCCGCCGTGAACATCGCCATCGGCAAGGTCTCCTACGTAGGCTTAGTCGCACAGTGGTCGCTCTTCCTGAAGGCTATCGCCTGTAACTGGCTCGTCAACCTGGCAGTGCTGCTGGGTATCTGTGCCGACGACCTGATCGGCAAGTTCTTCGGAATCTGGTTCCCCATCATGGCCTTCGTTTCCACCGGATTCGAGCACTGTGTCGCCAACATGTACTTCATCCCCACCGGCATCATGGTCAGCGGAATGTTAAGCCCTGAGCAGATCGCCGACATCGGTGCCAAGCTTGCAAACCTGTCCTGGGTGACCATGTGGACGAACAACGTCATCATGGCAACCATCGGCAACATCGTCGGCGGTCTCTTCTTCGTCGGTGTCGTCTACTGGGTCGCCTTCCGGAAGGAGATTGCAGCACTGAAGTAAAAGAGATACCAGATGAAAATCGGAAACATCAATGTGAAGATATCGGTCATATCACTGGCCGTTTTTGGTATCTTCACCATTATTTTACTCGGTACGGTCATCACCACGGGAGAGACATCGCTCCTGATCTGGGGAGTCCCGATTCTCGCAATGCTTCTGATCATTCCCGCAGTACTCAACTACATGAGCCAGCAGCAGTATGCGTCGCTGGTTCCGATGTACGAACAGGAGGCGAGAGATGTCCGGATTAGGGAGATAAACCTGAACATGCTCAGCGAACCGGTTCGGATCGTCGGCATCGTGGAGCGGGTGCATTTCCAGTTCCTCAACCGGCCGCAGTACCTCGTTGCCGATCGTACCGGCGAGATATCGGTGAAGATGTTCACCAATCCGCAGGAAGACGTACAGGTGAACGATAAGGTCGAGGTGCTCGGAACAGTCGTGAAGCGATACCTCCTGAGCGGAGATGCGGTCATAAACTGCGTCTCGATACGGAAGACCACCGAAGTGACAGCTCCCGAAAAGAAAAAGAAATAATCCTGATCAGAATCAGGATCTCCGTGTTATCCGGGGAATGACCAGCGCGGATCAACCCGATCCCGACAGATTATCCCCCCTTCTACTGCCGACATCTCAGAAGCTGGTGTCGAGCCCGTCATCTATCGGCCTTCTGACCGGTTTTCTGCCAAGTTCGTCAATATACTCCTCGAAGAGATGGATGCGTGTACTCACCGGGAAGGGAATACGCAGCGTGCTGATAACCGCTTCACCGGGTTCGAGCGTCTGAATCTCCGTATCGAGGCGTGAGAGATCCTGTTTTGCGCTGCTGGCGATGGTATCGCGGTCGCCCCTGTCCGAGAGCCCCATAACGACGAATGTGTTCAGCTGGGCAAGCACACGGGCATCGATATTCTTCGGCTGCTGGGTCACGACGCAGATGCCGACACCAAACTTTCTCCCTTCCATCGCACATTCACGGAAGATACGGGTGCTCTGACCACCGGAACCGAGTACCCGCTGTGCCTCCTCGATCGCTATCAGCACCTGCTTCTGCTCGCCTGACCCGCCGCCGCTCCCGCACATTGCGTCTTCCCCCTGGTGGCGGCGCATAATCTCACGGGTGAGTATCGAGAGAACGAAGAGTTCGCTCTGTTCGCTCATCCGGGGGATATCAATCAGCACAACCTTGTTTTCATGGAGCGCTTTGATGATCTCGGGTATCGACGAACCCTTCGAACGGAGAAACGACCGGTTCCGGGAGACCATACTCTCGACATGCCGCTGCACCACCGGGAGCGTCTTCGTTGAAAAATTTCGAAGATCCCACGCAATATCCCGATACTCCCCCGTATAGGCGTTGGCATCGAAGTCGGAGAGATCCTCGTTCTCCTCAAAAAAGCCGATAACATCGGAGCCCGGATACTTCTCCAGTTTCTCGATGACGTCACGTTGGGCATCCGAGTGTTCGTACAGGAGCAGAAGATCCGGCGACCTGAAGTCATCGTACTCGAGCCAGAGGCGGTTGAGGCCGTACTTCTTCCGTCTCGATTCGTCTATCGTGAAGACCGCGAGACCCTCGCGCCCGGCCTGGTAGTGGACAAGACCCTTGGTGGGTAGTCCGCTCGACGACCGACCGCCCGCAACGTACTCGCCGTGGGGATCGACGATCAGGAGGCCGAACTGTCTGGCAGCCATACAGGATGCACAGAAGACTTTCATGAAATTACTCTTCCCCATACCGGTCGTTGCAAAAACGCCCATGTGCTGGCGCATGACGGCTGCGTGGAGAGAGACCTTCACATCCTGCAGGACACCCTGGCCGCTCTTCATCACGCCGACCTCGATCTCTCCCATCACCTGCCGCAGGAAGTGGAAGTCCTCTGCGCTCGGCCGTTCGACCCGCGCAAACTTCGCCGGGATCGTCCGGGGCTTTCGAAAGCGCTCGTCGTCTCCCACATAGCCAAGCGGCAGCGCCTCGACGAGAATGTAGACGTCCTCTCCAAGACCGTAGAAGTGTTCGGTATGGGGGCGTGTATCCCACCGCGGGTCGGAGAAGTTGCTGTCGTGAATGAGATCGCTCACTTTCGCAAAGAAGACCAGTCCCTTGACCGTATCGGTGATCTTCAGGATGTCCCCGATGTAGAACTCCTCATCGTGAGGAACTGCGAAGCGGTAGCTGAGCACCCGATCCCCGATCAGGCGGTACTTCGAGGTATCGTTCAGGTTAATATCGATCAAACTCGTCATGGTAATCTCCAAAGAGGCGTACATACTCGCGGTGGCTCATGCCCTGCTCGGCCATCCCCCGCATGAGATCCTGGCGTATCTGATCGACGGCATCCTTCCCTATCTTCGTCGTCAGATGTGCATCCAGGAGGGGGTAGGGGTATCCGGTGATCCTCCCGTCATCGGCATAGGCGGCAAGGCCCGAGAATACCGTCGCCACCGTCTCACAGCTGTCGTAGCGGGGGAGTTCGACCTTGAACGCTCTCTGGGAACGGTGATGGAGTCGTGCAATATACTGGTCGCCACGCTGCTTCCAGGGACGTGACTGCTGGCGGTCGAGGATGGCCTCGAGCCCCGATACACGGACGAACCATGGTTCGGGAACTCCATACTTCTTCGCCAGCCCCTCGGCCGCAGGGACGATCGGGTACCCGCCTCCCCAGGTAAGCGAGGTACGTTTCGTGACCGCAGCCAGGAGAATACCGCGGAGGTTGCAGAGGTTCATCAGCCGGACCAGGATCTCATCGTGGCTGGCATGGCTGACCCGCAAGGTACCGTCGATCAGAATCAGATCACCGGCATCGAGTGTCCCGGCCATCTCCAGCGCTACCCAGTACTCGAGGGTATCGCGCATCACGGCGGCGTTCTGGAGCGGGTCGTCGTGGTAAAGCAGCGCTTTCGGCGAAGATGCGAAACAGTCCGAGAAGAGCGCTTCAAACTCGTCGTTGCACCCATCCGGGTGTACGGCGACGAGGTGCATGGGTGTTGTCGCCCTCCCGTGCCGCACCCCGCCGCGGTACGAACTTGCCGATGCCCGAACCACCGCCGCCGAAAAACTTCCTGCGTCGAGGAGAAGGGCGTTGCTCCCGTCGACCGCGCAGACAGTTCCCTCAAACCCGGATGGGCAGGTCAGGAACGATGAAGGATCGAATCGGCTGACTCTCGCGAACCGGTCAATGATATCCGCCGGTGCATACTCCCTGATCCGTCCGGCGAGCCTCGCCACCGACTCCCGGTACTCCCCGTGCAGGTCCATCAACGTATCTCCCGGATACGGCTCGTCCTGTCGGCGCCCATCTCCACCATCAGCGTCGACGAGAACTCGTCCTGCACCTCGGTGATATGCGAGATGAGAAAGATCTGCGGGAAGTAGCTCTCCTGCGTCCTGAGAGCCCGCACCAGATTGCTCCGCCGCCCCTCGTCCTGGCTTGCAAAGATCTCGTCGAAGATCAGGAACGTACTGTCGTGCATCTCGTTGACCTCCGCAAGAAATCGTGAGAGAGCGATGCGGAGGGATATGGCGATATCGTCCTGCTCTCCTCCGCTGAACCTGTCGGCAGGGTAGTCCTCGCCCATATCATGCACCAGAACGGCAAAGTCATCGTCGAGCATCACCGTATCGTAGCGGCCGTCCGTGATCTCCCCGAGAATACGACCGGCCTCGTCCTCGATCCGATCCCTGACAACCTGCAGGAGATAGACGATGTAGTCGCCGATGACCTTGCGGGTCAGGCGCAAGAGCTCGATCTCCTCCCGGAGCCCCTGGCTTGACCGGACAAGTTCACCGATCCGGGAGAGAACCTGGCGGAACCGTTCGATATCCCGCTCGGTCTGCTGCATCCCGATTGCTATCCGGTTCTGCTCTTCGATGCAGGTCTGCAGCTCCTGCTCTGCCCTGGCAAGGGCTTCTTCAGCAGCCGCGACCTGCCGGTCGTCAAACCCGAGCAGAGCACGTTCCTGCCGGATCCGGAGGATTTCGGCTTCGCACTGGCGTGCTTCGGCCAGTCTCTTCTCGAGCCTGCTCCGGAGGCGGGGAATCTCCTCCATCCGCACCTCGAGCTCGAGCACCCGCCGGCGTGCATCCCCGGCACGGCGGTACAGCTCCAGCAAGAACTGGTGCCGGGCGGGATCATACGCCAGCTGCACTCGTTCCTCCTCGCGATCCCGTATCGCCCGCTTCAGGCTCTCGATCCGTGCGTCGAGCTCCTCACATTCCTCACAGTACTTCGGTTTCCGGGAAAGGAGTGCCTGATTGTGGGTATACTCCCGATGCAGCCCTTCGAGCTTCTCCCGTTCCTCCTCAAGCCGCTTCTTTTCGACCGGGTCGAAACCGAGTGACCGGAGTGCGGCTTCGAGCACTTCCTTTCGGGCAAGGTGCCCTTCAACCTCGGTGATCAATTCTTTGCGCTCTTTTCGGAGTGCCGGAAGAGAACTGCAGATACCCCGGAGCGTATCTGCACGCGACCGTTGCTGTTCGAGTGCTGCCCTTCGCTGCTTTACGATCTCGTGTTCATCGGCATCATACCGCAAAAGACCGAGTTCGCGAATGGCGGCATCGTGAATCGCATACTCACTCTGCCACTTCAGAAGGCGGCTCATCAGATCCTGCCGGCGAGAACTCTCGAGTGCCAGCGCGCTCAAGATCTCCTCATGCTGCCGGCGCTGCTCGTCGAGGTCTGCGAGATCCCTCTGTATGCACAACTGCTCGGCGGCAGCACCGGCACGGCTCTCTTCCACTGCCGCCAGAGAGGCCTTGAGCGACGTAGCAGTCTCTGCGAGCTCGCCGAGGAGATCCTCATACCGATCCCCGAGATGCTGGTAGCATGTCGGGCATCTCCCTTCCCTTCCGGCGAGGGTGAGTTCGTCACGGTTACGGGCAATCTTCTCAATTTCCCGACAGATAGCCTCTTTACGTGCAATGCACGACGAAACGACGGACAACAGTTCTTCCTTTCGACACGTGAGGGCGGAAACCTGACCTTCCAGGTCATCCAGAGCGGCACGACTGCCCGATAGCGCCCCAATCCGCTCATCGATCTCGCTCACCTGCGCCGCAAGGTCGTCCATCTCCCGCCGGCAAAGCATCTGCTGTCGGGCGAAGACGGCGGCCCGCGCGAGGAGATCATCGCGACTGCAGCAGTCGCCGTACTCCTCAAGTGCCGCTTCGAGTTCCTCGAGGCGCCGCTGCTGCTCCTCAACCACTTCGATCTCGCCCCTGATCTCGACGACACGCCGTTCCACCACGCAAAACCGCTCGTCCAGACGTGAAAGATCGTCCTGAAGGCGCACATACTCCGGCTCGATCGCCTTCAGATCGTCAAGGCGGTCAAGGAGAACCCGCCTTCTTGCGATCTCCTGCTCAAGGCTGTTCTGCCGCTCTTCACACTGCCGGAGCGATTCGAGATCCGAGACGATTCGTTGCCGCCGTGCCTCGTGCTGTCCGATAAGATCATGCCATTGTGCGCATTCGAGTTCGATCCGCTCTACGCATGCCTTCTTCTCCGCATATCCGGCAACACCCGCCTCCGCCTCCTCATAGCGGCCGGCGGTTTCGGCAAGACGGGCAATCTCCTCGCGGTGTGCTTCGTTTTCCGCGATCTCCTCTTCAATCTCACGGCACTCCAGAAGGATCCGCTCGAGCTCCCCTGCCTGCCGCGACTCTTCGGCACCGAACTGGAGATACTGCTCACGGACTTTGAGCAGGCGGCCCAGTTCTTCCCGCACCTCGTCCCGCCGCTCTCCTGCCGCTGTCCGCTCTTCACCGGCTCTCCGGATCGCACGCTCAGCCGCTTCGTAGTCGCTCTGCAACGAGAGCAATCTGTCCCGGACAGCCTCAGCATCGAGTTCTTCAAGCCTTCCGGTCAGATTGGAGAGCTTCTTTTCGCACCCGTCGATGAGCCTCCTGAGTTCTTCCATGCTGTCCCGTTTGAGGTACTCGATGCCGAGCACCTGCATGAACCAGTCCTTTCTCGACCCCGGGCGGCTCTCGAGGAGCGAGAGGAGATCCTTCTGGCCTGCATAGATAGTGTTCTTGAAGTCGGCAGGCCCCATGCCGATCACGCGCTGGACTCCGAGCAGAACATTCTGCACGCCGTCGGCGTACTCACCGAACGGTCTCCCATTCAGAAAAAGGCGCGCTTCATGCAACGTCGAAGACGGACGCTTCCGAAATCTGCGGACAACGCTATACTCATTCCCGGCTACGGAAAAGTCGAGCCTGACCTCGCATGGCTCCTGCCGGTCGACAAATGCGCTGACGATGTAACTCCCATCGAGACCCGTTCCCTGCAGCCCGTAGAGTGCGAAGAGGATAGCCTCTATGATGCTGCTCTTCCCGGCACCGTTATTCCCGACGATACCGGTTATCCCGTCGCAGAAGGTGATCTCCTGATCGCAATAGCGTTTGAAGTTGCGCATGACAAGCCTATGAAGAAGCATCGTTCGCCTCCCTCTGCCGGGCGATCACCGACCGCAGGATCCCGCCGCCCTTCTCTTTCACATACGCCTCCTGGGTCTCATTCAGGTGCTGCATCTCCACAAACCGCTGAAACTCCTCCACGTAGTCCACACCCGCGAGGCTCTGCTCACGAAAGACCGGTGAAGGATCTTCGGCAGCAATGGTCCGAAACTTCAGATCCAGAAGGCCGCTGCGCAGATCATTGAGTGCCCGCTGATCGAGTCCCCGCAACGTCTCCCGGAGCACCCCGTCGAGAGTGATCTGGCACATGCCCCCGTTCGGCATATGGCTCTTCGAGATGAGATCGACGATCTCCTCGAGGATATCCTTTGCAGCAAGCCCGTCGCAGTTTATCCTGCCGAGATCGACCATCGGGGTGCGTGCAAGATCAATATGCTGCACACTCCGATCATCAAGATCGACGAGCAGCCCACCTTTCGTATCCCGGATCTCACCGTAGGTGCAGTACTCGAGAGAGCCGCTGTACCAGGCGTTGTCGGCAACCTGGCTCTGGGCGTGGTAATGGCCGAGCGCTATGTAGTCGAACCGGTCAGAGAGGATCGTGGCATCGATCTCATGTTCCGCCACCGTCTGCAGCCGCCGGTCCTTGATAGCGCTTGCAAGGCCGTGCGTAACGAGGACGTTCTTTCCGGTTCCAAACTCAATCGCGTCGAACGCCTCCCGGTACCCGCTCGTCTGCAGCATATTGGGGATCAGGTGAAAGACCGTATCACCGATCTCGACCCGGTGGTACTGATGCCGGTACGCGGCATGGACCTCGGCGGTATGGTACTCCAGCACCTCGAGCGGGGATGTCGTGTGGCGGGTCTTCGCCATGCTGTGGTTCCCGGCGATGACGACAAAGGGAATTCCCGCCTCTTCGAGCCTCCTGAGCGCTTCAAGGACGGTCGTGTAGGCACGGGTCTTGGGCTTGACCTGGTGAAAGAGGTCGCCCGCATGCACGATTACGTCCGGCCGCTGCCGGACAATCTGATCGACCGAAGCAAGAAAATTATCGTATATCAGCTGTTCCCGTAAATTCATCCCGGTTTCAGGGTTTATCTTATTGAACGCCGAGAGCCCGAGGTGCGTATCCGCAATATGAACGATTCTCATGCCCGATCTATCACCTGTCTCCTGCAGTTAAAACCCTGACGACCGGAGGGCGAATGTATTGAGGTTTCGGCCGAGGTTCTGTCAGATCTATCTATATATCATAGCTGATATTAGTATGGTGATATTTTGTCCAGACGGGCCGTAGATGCAATTTTTCAGGCGCTGTTCAACCTATCGGATCTCCGGGCGCTCATGCGTGAGACCGCTCCGGATCACGCTATGGACGACGAGCAGAGACAGCGGGCCGCTACGTATATCGAAAAGACAAAGCGGCAGATCGCGATCGTCGAGGAGGAGTTGATCCGATGAAGTGCGCAATCGATATCGACGTACGCGACGTCGAAGAGCTGTTCATCAACATCGACCCGATCCAGGCAGGGGGCAGACTTACTCCCGATGCCATGAAGGCGGCGATCGCCTACGGAGACGGATATTCGGTCTGTGACGCCTGCCAGAAACCGTTCAGGTTGGACTATATCAAAAAACCCCCGATTGCACAGTTCCATACCGACCTTGCAGAATGGCTGAATATGGATCAGGTGCGCGTCGTGCCGGGAGCCCGTCGGGGATTCCAGGCGGTTGCAAGTACGTATGTCGAGAAAGGCGACCCCGTTCTCCTCACGTCTCTCGCCCACTATACGGAGTTTATAGCCGTAGAACAGGCCGGGGGCATTCCACGGGAGATCCCGAAGGACGAGAAGAACCACATCACCCCGGATGCCGTTGCAGCAAGAATCGAAGATGTGATCGACGAGTTCAAACGCGCACCCCCGCTCATGTTCCTCGACCACGTCGACTACCAGTACGGCAACGTCCACGATGCAAAAGCAATCGCGAAAGTCGCCCATCAGTACGACATCCCTATCCTTCTCAACGGGGCATACTCGGTCGGGATCATGCCGATCGACGGCAAAGACCTCGGTGTCGACTTCGTGATCGGCTCCGGGCACAAGAGCATGGCCGCACCCGCCCCGTCGGGTCTCGTCGCGACGACCGCCGAGCATGCAGAACGGGTCTTTCGGACTACCCGGTCAAAAGGCGACATCACCGCCAGAACGTTCGGGATAAAAGAGGTCGAGATGATGGGATGCACCCTCATGGGAGTCACCGTCATCGGGATGATGGCATCCTTCCCCCACGTCAGGGAACGGGTGAAACACTGGGATACGGAAGTAGCACGCTCCCGCCGCATCGTCGATGCGCTCCTCTCCATCGAGGGGACACGGGTCCTCTCCGACTATCCGCGCACCCACACGCTGACCCGTATCGATACCCGCAACTCCTTTGACAAAGTTGCAGAGGTGCATAAAAAACGGGGTTTCTTCCTCTCGAACGACTTAAAGAAGCGGGGAATCACCGGGGTCATACCCGGCTCGACCAAGGTCTGGAAGTTCAACACCTACGGGCTTACGGAGAAACAGGCAGACCACGTTGCGAACGCGTTCGTGGAGGTTGCCCGGGAGAACAACCTCTCCGTCAGCTGAGCTCCACGAGTTCGCCGTTCAGAGCACGCCTGCACCGAACCGTTTCGACGGCTCTTGCAACGTGCTCATCCATCCGAATCTCTTTTTCAATCCTTTCGATGATCTCAATCCGCGCCGCGGTCGACGGGTGTTTCGGAGCGAGACTGCACCCGAGATCTCCCTGGACGGAATCGAATGTCCCGATCATCTTTGCACGATCGACAATCTCCTCCTTGTCGAACCCAAGCAGCGGGCGGAGCACCGGTATCGTAGCGGCAGGCGCAACCACCGCCATGTTCGCAAGGGTCTGGGAGGCCACCTGCCCGAGGTTGTCACCGTTGACGATCGCATAGATTCCCCGCCTCTCCGCCACCTCGCTTGCTGCCTTCAGCATGAACCGCTTGCAGAGGATGCACCGGTACCGTGGCTCCTTCAGCTGCACGAGCGCCTCAAAGAACGGTTCCATATCAACGGTAAGAAGGTCGAGAGGGTGCCCCGGAGTCCATCGGGAGAGCTCCGCATGATGCCGGAAGACCGTCTCCTCCACGTCGCTGCCGCCGAACCGTCCGCTCCGCATATGGAGATGCACCATCGCACACCCTCTCCTCATCATCAGCCAGGACGCGACCGGCGAGTCGATCCCTTCGGAGAGCAGCGTCATGACCGTCCCCTGTGTTCCGAGAGGGAGTCCTCCCGGCCCATCCTGCCTTGAATCGTATACGAGCCCGCCGAACTCTTTCGCCTCTACAAAGATCTCGTAATCGGGGTCGGAGAGGTTCACCGACGCTTCGGGAAACCGCTGCCCGACGGCATAGCCGACCGCTCCTGCCAGTTCCTGGCTGGTGAATCCCTCCACGCCCGAGCGCCGGGCTCTGACGGCAAACGTCATACCGGGTTTGAGGCGCCCCTCCGCACGCTCGATTGCTGCACGCGAAATCCCTTCGATATCGGGGGTCGTCACCGAACAGATGCTGACGCCCACAACGCCGAAGATCCTGCTTGTGATGTCGGCAATGGCTCTCGCATCCTCCCCGAAGATCAGAACCCTGCCCCGGGGCGTCTCGATCCGGTGGGAGATCGACGCGGCCTCAAGGGCAAGGCGGATATTCTTCGCAAGAGCTGCAATAAACCGCCTTTTAACCGGTTCGCTCTTGAGAAAGAGCTCGCCGTAACGCACCATCACCGCTTCCATGCGTCGGCACCTCCCTGCCGGTAACCGCCGGGAACAAGGACGGCATCCGTAAAGCCGAGGCGCTTGATCTCCGGGAGAAGCGGCAGTATGAGCGGATGCTCCGCGGGGTCGGCCTCGATGAACGCCCGCCTGCCGACGCACCGCACCCGGAGCATGCCGGCCACCACGCCGCGGAGCAGTGTTTCAGCCCGTCCCACCATCTCGAGGCACTCCCGGGTGAGGGGACTGCCTGCCGGTATGCGGGTGGCGAGGCAGGACGAGGGTGGGTGTACCGGGATCTTGAGAACTGCAGCAAGAGTGACGATATCGTCCTTATCCATACCCACTTCCGCAAAGGGACTGACGATGCCGAGCTCCCGGAGCGCCGCCATACCCGGCCTATCTCCGGGGAGGTCGCCTGCATGGGTTCCGTCGGCGACGACCATATAGCCATAGCGTTTCGCTTCACGGATGATCGCCCGCATCATCTCCCGCTTGCATACGTAACAGCGGTTCGGGAGATTCTCCTGCACCTCCGGGATGCTCAGCATCTCCTGCCGGACGAGAGTGTACGGCACGCCGAGTCCGGCGGCGAGCCTCTCTGCGGCTTCAAGCTCTCCGGGTGGGCTCATTCCGGTATCGACGCTGATCCCCATGACCCGGAGCCCGAGGCCGTGTGCATACGCGAGGAGCACCGAACTATCGGTTCCGCCGGAGAGCGCGACCGCAAAGGGTCCGTAGGATTTCAGCACCTCATCAAGCCGTTCAAGCATCGCCATCTGCTCTCTGTATGCTCGCTCGATCTACATGAATGTTGGGAAAAATGCGGAAAACTCCCCGAACCGGTGCTATAGAAAATAATTTTAACAGAGGCAGACCGAAATGTGTACTAACATGGCTAGGAAGAAGAGCACCACTGAAGCAGAGCCGATGAAGCTCTTTTATATTTTTTACAATCAGGAACGCTGGAATAACTGGATACAATCACTCGAGCAGGCGAGCTTCGAGGCGCAGGAGGACGAAGACGTCTCCGAAGGGCTCCAGGTACTCTATAGTTTCACCGAAGATATCACCATCTCGGTGCTGAAGATCATCCGCCTCTACCAAAACGGGCGGTTCACGGCGGAGGAAGCGAAGGAGAAACTCGATGATGTAGAACTGATCGTCATGACCGGTCTTCCCGAAGGAGAACTCGAGGAGATCGTCGGCTCACTGCAGCTCACGCTGCTCGTGCTCTTCACCTCCTGCCGGAAATACCTCGATGGCGGCTACGAGACCGACATCAAGTCACTGGTCAAGAAAGGCAAGGCGCTCGGTGAGGATGACCTCGAGGAGGGGCTTGAGATCGCCGCCCAGATCGGAGCAAGCGTCATCGACGGGGCAACCTGCTGTGCACGCTACATCAAGGACGACATGGAGAACCCGACACTCTTTGAGGAATGGCTCATCGAGATCGACACGATGGCCAACGCTGTAAAATCGTTAAGCAAGTTCGACGAGGAGCCCGGAGAAGCGTCGTGATATCGGACAAAGCCAGATTTCGCGCCGCACGAAGGCTTGAGAGGGCAGCAGGGTTTCGCCTCCCGGACAAAGCCTTCTCCGGAGGCTTCCTCGAGGCGGTGGGGACGGCAATCAACTACGAGCATCTCGATCGGGCGCTCCGTACACAACTCCTCGCATTCTTCGAGGAGTTCCTCGGCTGCACCTGCAAAGGTTCGCCCCTCTGCGGCTGTCCTGAACGAAAGTTTGCCGAACATATCATCGAGCTTCGTGAGCTCGGCCTCGATCACCGGCAGATCAGCGCACACTTACTCGATGAGTACGGGATCGATCTCTATCCGGCGGACATCTTAAGTTACCTCGAGGACTCCGTCCACATGCTCGAAGCCATACGGGATATCGCCGAGCTGCAGGGCAGGGAGAAACTCGCAGAGAACGCATACGATCATATCCGCAAGATCGAACACTGATATACCTTTTTTTCAGGTCTTTCATCCCTCTCACCGCCAATCCCGAGCTGCAGCCCCTCTATCAAACCTTTATCATACACAAGTGCCGCCTGCCAAGGTAATGCTCGCCAGGGGAGAGCACCATGCCGGGGTACGAACTGATAGGAGAAGAAGAACTCGGCGCGGTTCGCGACGTCTTCGAACGGGGGAGTGTACTCGCCTGTTTCGGAGACGACGAGCAACGGAGGGGCATTTACCGTGTTGAGGAGTTCGAACAGGCATTTTCCCGAAAGATGGGCGTCCGCCATGCACTTGCAGTCACCTCGGGCACAGCGGCGCTCGCGGTCGCCCTCAAGGCGTTCGGCGTCGGAAGCGGGGACGAGGTGATCACGCAGAGCTACACGTTTGTTGCCACGGTCGAAGCGATCGTAGCCTGCGGGGCTGTTCCCGTCGTCACCGGGATCGATGAGACGCTGACGATGAGTCCGGACGACCTCGCAGCAAGGATCACCAAAAAGACAAAAGCAATCATCCCGGTGCGCGTCATGATGAACCAGGGGGAGATTGACGGAATCATTGCCGCCGTCCATGCGTGTCTCGAGGAGGACGGCATCAGAGCGAAGCCGGCCAGGGGAGGCCGAGTTTCAGCGTCAGATCTTTAAGTTCGTCGTGAATACTCCGATCCATGCGGAGCAGCACGACACTGTAGACCCCTCCGCCGAGGAGTACGGCTCCGAGGACAGTCAAGACGTTCGTCAGCGGGACGAACAGGGTATACAGGCCGATAACCCCGGCCATGACGAGGGTAGCCGCAACGATGTTTCCGACGGGGCGGCGTTCAACCCCGACCGGCATGACCCGTGAGAGGGCACGGTAGGCGAGACCTGCATTCAACACCATCGTGACGAGCGTGGCGACGGCAGCCCCGACGATCCCGAGCAGCGGTATGAAGGCGATATTTAAGCCGATGTTGACGACCGCAGCGACGGCCGTCACCCGGAAGGAGTCCTTCGGTCGGTCGAGGGCGTTCAGGGTCATCGTCTGGAGGAACATAAAGACGTTCGCCACCTGAACGACGAGCAGGATGGCGAGCGCCGGTGTCCCGGCGGCGAAGGATGCTCCGTAGAAGAAGTAGAGGAGCCGTTCGCCGAGCAGCCACCCCCCGGCGAGCACCGGGACGGCGAGGAGGAGCGAGTACGTGAACGCCCGGGTGAGCGAAGCGGCGATGGAGTCATGCTCTCCGTGCGACGCCCAGTGGCTCATCCGCGGAAAGAGCGTGATACGGAGCGCCATCGTGATGAAGGTTGCGATAGTGGTGAGCTGGAGAGCGACGCGGTAGATACCGACATCTGCGTCAGCCATGAAGTAGCCGATCAGGACGGTGTCAGCATAAGTGAAGACGAGATACCCGCTCGAGCTCAGAAATGTCCAGACTGAGAAGGAGAGAAGGCTTGAGAGGTGCCGCCACTCGAAGAGCGCCGGACGGAGATCGAGGAAGCGCAGGTTGAAGAGACCGGCCGCGAGCAGGCCGGCGACAAACCCGCCGACCAGCCCTGCAACCCCGAAACCGATGAAGACCGCGAGGACCTGCAGACCGATCCGGAGTACATTGTTGAAAAGCCCACTGAGCTGGTAGACCCCGACCTTTCCGCTCCCATAGACGCTGTAGGAGACCGTGCTCGTAAAGACACTGACAAAGAGAGCTGCAATCAGCCAGGAGAAGACTCCCGCCGAGGTGAGATCGACGAGAAACGGTTCGAGAAGCAGGAGCACTGCTACGGAGACGACAAGGAGAAGGATTCGCAGGACTCCGAAGGCCGAGAAGTACTCGTTCTGCTCCTTGCCCTCGCTGATCCGTTTTATGACGGCGCCGCCGAACCCTCCGTCCCCGACAAGGTCGAAGATGCCGAAGAAGGCGACGAAGATGAAGTACGCGCCGAGCACCGCCGGGCCGACCGCATGGGCAAAGTACATTGTCGAGAGGAAGCCCACAGCAGTGACTCCTATCGTCGAGCTGAAACTGATGAGGCTCTGCCGCTGGACGGTATCGATGCCCATGATCCGGGCGAGGTAGCGGGAGGGCTTGAACACAGATACAGGAGATGGACGCAGAACTGATAACTATTTCTAACGTCTGCAATTTCTACGGCACAGAAAGGGGAGGTATTCTGGTGCCGGGATAGCAGCGCCGCTGAAGGACGAGTTACCGTCCGTTCCGGCCGCACCCATCTCGGAAGATGGATATAATCGGCAACAGAATGAAACTGAGTTGCCCGGTTACATGATTTAGCCCCGCACCGAGAGAAAACTATATTTTTCAAAAGAGTGAGGAAGGCATCGGAGCAGAGCCAGGTCGCACCCCACGAATACGGGCGGAGGCGCCGGGATAACGATGATGACCAGAGTATGCCTCATATCCCCGTCGAGGTCTACATTTACCACGAGGGATCGCGACATTCTGCAAAGGCACTATCAGGTCAGAGAGATCGTTCTCGATGCCGAAACCGGTTCGCGGCAGGGCAACGCCGGATCTGCATTCTTGAAGATTGTCGGAGGTGCCCTCTGGGCCGATGTCGTCTTCTGCTGGTTCGCCCACAACCATGCCTATCTCGCGGTTCTTGCCTCACAGCTCCTCGGGAGGCGCTCGATCGTCGTCATCGGGGGGTACGAAGTGGCACGAGAACCCAAGATCGGATACGGTTCCCTCCTCGACCCGGTGCTCTCACGGAGAATCAGGTACATTCTCAACCACGCCGATAGCATCCTTGCCGTATCGGAGTTCAACCGCGTCGAGATCGAGCAGATAGCCCGCCCCCGTGCGCTTGAGACCGTCTACAACGGGATTGACTGCTCTGTTTTTTCCCCGAACGGAGGAAAAGAGGATCTGGTGCTGACAGTCTGCCTGGTCAACAGAGCCAATATCGCTATAAAGGGACTCGATACATTCGTCCGGGTCGCCCGATACTTTCCAGAAATCCGTTTCGTCGTCGCAGGCAGCATACAGGACGATTCCCTTAAGGTACTCGGTGAAGCCGTCCCCGGAAACGTCGAGTTTACGGGCGCGCTGTCCCAGGAAGAACTGCTCTCCTGGTACCGCAGAGCCAGAGTCTACTGCCAGCTCTCCTATCGTGAATCGTTCGGTGTCGCTCTCGCAGAGGCGATGGCATGCGAGTGTGTACCAGTGGCGACCGACAGGGGTGCGCTTCCTGAAGTGGTCGGAGATACAGGATTCATAGTGCCCTACGGCGACGTCGAAGCAACGGCAGATGCCGTCGCATGTGCACTCAATGCTGATACGGGCAGGATGGCCCGGGAGAGAGTGCAGCACCGGTTTTCACTCGAGTCGCGGGAAGAGAGACTGGTGCAGGCGATCGAGGGGCAGGCCGTATGATCCGGATATTCGCCGTATGCAACGGCACACTCCTCGAGAAGCTCGGAACCGGCGTATCGCCTACATATACCCGAATCCATTTTCTACTGAAGGAACTTGCGGAATATACGGATGTGACGATCGATGCCGTTTCTTACGATATTTCACCGGGCGGGGGCATACCCCGGAGGGTGGCAGACAATGTACGAAAAACCCTTGCCGCTCTCCGGTCGGCATACCGCATCCGCCGCGACCGCCCATGGGTATATTTTGCTTACCCGCACTCGATGACGACGGTGCAGAACCGACTCCTCTTCTCATTCTGTTCGTTTATCGGTGCCCGGACGATCCTTGACCTGCACGACACCCTGGAGCAGACCGGAGCGGTCGGAGACGGAAAAGAGCAGTTAAGCCGGCGGTTCGAGGCACACAGTCTCAAGAGCGCCTCGATGATCGTCGCATTAAATCAACCCATGTGGGACCACGTCAGCAGGATCTACGGCCTGAACGGAACACCGGTCGTCATCGCCCCGAATGCATTCGAGGACATCTTCATGCACCTGTATCCTGAGCCGTATCGTGCCGTCAACGGCAGGTGTAACGTCTGCTACATCGGTGCCCTGACGAGAAACCGGGGAATCGATCTTCTGGTCGAGGCCTGCACGGCTCTGCATGCAGCAAATCCCGACATTATGCTTCATCTCTACGGCCCTTACGGACCCGGGTTAGGACAGGAACTCCGGGATCGGATCGAGCATTCAGACTGTATCGTCCGGCGTGAACTACCACGGGAGAGTATTCCTGCCACCCTGAAGAGCATGGATCTGCTCGTCATGCCTTACAACCCGGAGGAGCCGTACCTGAACCTCTCATCCCCAACAAAACTCTACGAGTACATCGGAACGACCATCCCGATACTCTGCACGAAATGCGAGTCACTCATGGAGATCGGAAGCAACGGCGGGATCGTCTACGTCGACTATTCGACCGAGGCCTTCGTTGCAGCGATCGAGGATCTACTGAAAAACCCCGGGAAGCGGGAAGACCTGTCGCAGAGACTCTTTGCCGTGAGAGAGAACCACACCTGGAGAGAGCAGGCGGCACGGGTGCGCCGCGGGCTACTGGAGTACCAATCGGGGAGAGACGGCGAGAGATCAGAGGAAGAGCCGGGGAGTACAATCCGGTGAAAAATTCGAATAAATCTTCCTTTTTTTAAAATTTCCGTGATGAGGAGACTTTAATCAACGATACGAGACCCCATACTTGAGATGTATGCCCGGAGACTCGGACGGCCGAGTGCAGATAGAGTGGAACAGGGGCTGTTCACCATAAGAATTATATAATGAATATTATATTATTGCGTGCTGCCGGAGAGTCGCGAATCCGTGTCTGCGGATAGGAAGGGGGAAGGATGCAGGCGCGGATCTCCGGTCAGTCTCCGCGATTTATGAAAATATGCATGCTCACTACAACCCATCCGCCACATGACGGAAGGATCTTCCAGAAAGAGGCAAAAAGTCTCGTCAAAGAGCACGAGGTCACGCTTGTCGCACCATCGGGAGAGGAGGGCGTCGGTCAGATCGACGGTGTCCATGTCGTCACTATCAGGAGACAGAGATCACTCCTGCTCCACCCGATAACACTCCTGAGTATATTCAGAGCATCCCTCCGTCAGGATGCAGACGTCTACCACTGCCATGAGCCGGATGCGCTCCTGCTGGGAGTTTTTTTAAAAGCCCTGAAGGGGAAGAAACTGATCTACGACATCCACGAGCACTGGCCGAGCGAGATACCGTTCGATATGGGGCTTGCCGACAACACGCTATTCCACGCGGCGCTGCGAAGGCTCATCGAACCCCTCGAGATGATCCTCTCGCGGTGTTCCGACGGCACCATTGCGGTCAGCGAGAGCGTTGCTGCACGGTTCAACGCAATGAAGCACCGTCCGACTATTCTGCCGAATTTTTCACTGCAGAACGCTGACATTAACCGGCCAGCAGAGAGGGATCTGCATAAGCTCGTCTATATGGCAGGGAATATGCATGCATTCCACGGAATTAACGAGTGTATCCGTGCTCTTGAGATTCTCAGCGAACGCTACCCGGAGATCTCCCTCACCCTCATCGGAAATATCCGCGAAGATATCGCGGAGATGCCGGGCAGCCAGGATGTCCGAAAGCGGATCACCGCAACGGGTTACCTCCCCCCCGGCGAGATGTATGCAAAGATGACCGAGGGGGGCATCGGGCTTCTTGTCTTCCAGCCCCACTACTACAATGTCTATATCGGGCTACCAAACAAACTCTTCGATTACATGCACCTCGGTCTTCCCATCATCGCAAGTGACTTTCCGGAGATTCGAAAGATCGTCAACGAAGCGGACTGCGGGATTCTCGTCGATCCGACGGACGTCAGTGCCATTACTGCGAGCATGGCCTACCTGATCGACAATCCCGACGAAGCGCAGAGGCTGGGGGAGAACGGAAGGCGGGCGGTTGAAGAGCAGTATAACTGGAAGCGGGTGGAGGGTGAACTGCTCGGAGTCTACAGTGCCATAGCTGCCGATTGCAGATGAATGAATCGCTGTAGAATGGCGCCGCACTATAGGCAGTTCTGGCAGATTGAAATGCCATTTTCCCGGGCAGCAAATCCGCATCGCCGAGAGATGCTCACCCCTCATACCTGAGTGCGTCACAGTGGATGGAGAGCAGAGAGCAAAAGTCCGCCGATAACCTCCGCTCAAGAGATTTTCAACACGGCCGGCAACACCAGAATCAATAGCAAGCGGAGAGAATCCACCAGGTAAGAGTGGACAGAGCACTCGGGATCAGCACCCGGAGTTCTCCGATATTTTTGCAGGCTGAATGAAACCCTGATTGCTCCGGCTTGAGAGTGGAGCAGCAGCTCTCCGGCTGCATGATAGGAAATATTAATGCATTCGACTCATTGAGTATAATAGTGCAGTAATCCGAATTTGAGAGCATCCTTCTCCAATACAAAAATCAAGAAGTGTGTCCGATGTTCAACGACAAATCAATCCTTATCACCGGCGGAACCGGCTCCTTCGGAAAACAGTACGTCAGGACTATTCTGGAACGCTATACCCCGAAGAAGCTTATCATTTATTCCCGCGACGAGCTCAAGCAGTTTGAGATGGAGCAGCAGTTCAACCAGGACTGCATGCGCTATTTCATCGGCGATGTGCGTGACCGCGACCGCCTGATAATGGCCATGAAAGGCGTGGACTATGTGATCCATGCGGCGGCGCTGAAACAGGTACCGGCAGCGGAATACAATCCGATGGAGTGCATCAAGACCAATATTTACGGGGCGGAGAACGTGATTCATGCAGCGCTGGTCAACAATGTCCAAAAAGTCATCGCTCTCTCCACCGACAAAGCAGCGAACCCCATCAACCTGTATGGCGCCACCAAGCTCGCCTCGGATAAACTCTTCGTGGCAGCCAACAATATCGCCGGGGGGCAACCCACACGTTTCTCTGCCGTCCGGTACGGCAACGTAGTCGGGTCGCGCGGCTCAGTGGTGCCGTTCTTCAAGAAACTCATCGAACAGGGATGCGATCACCTTCCCATTACCGATGAGCGGATGACCCGCTTCTGGATTACCCTCCAGCAGGGAGTGGACTTCGTCCTTAAGGACTTCGAGCGGATGCAGGGCGGCGAGATCTTCGTGCCGAAGATCCCCTCGGTGAAGATTGTGGATCTCGCCAGGGCCATGGCACCCGAGCTCCCGCACAACATCATTGGTATTCGCCCCGGCGAGAAACTGCACGAAGTCATGTGCCCCGCCGACGACTCCCACCTGACGCTGGAGTTTGCCGATCACTACGTCATCCGCCCGACCATCCAGTTTAATGCCCCTATCGACTTCACCAGTAATGCACTGGGCGAGACCGGCCGTCCCGTGGACTCCGAATTTGAGTATAACTCCGGGAAGAACCCCCATTTCCTCTCTATTGCGGAGATAGTGGAACTCAATCACCTATCAGGAATCGTATGATCCCCTACGGAAAGCAGGATATCACAGAGGTCGATATCGACGCGGTGGTCGAGGTCCTCCGTTCAGATTTCATCACCCAGGGTCCGGCCGTTCCCCGCTTCGAGCAGGCCGTAGCAGCCAGGGTACAGGCAAAACATGCGGTCGCCGTGAACAGCGCCACATCGGCTCTGCATATCGCATGTCTTGCACTCGGCTTAGGGAGAGAAGATCGGCTCTGGACAGTGCCGAACACCTTTGTAGCCTCTGCCAACTGCGGCCGTTACTGTGGGGCGGATGTCGACTTCGTCGATATCGACCCGCTCACCTGGAACATGAGTCTGCCCCGGCTACGGGAGAAGTTACGGCAGGCCAGGCGGGACGGACGTCTGCCGAAGGTGCTGGTGCCGGTGCACTTTGCCGGTCAGCCAACCGAGCAGGAAGAGATCCGGGAACTCGCGGAGGAGTATGGATTTCGGGTGCTGGAAGATGCCTCTCACGCGATCGGCGCCGACCGAAACGGCGAGCCGGTAGGGAGCTGCCGCTGGTCGGATATAACCGTCTTCAGCTTTCACCCGGTGAAGATCATCACCACCGGCGAAGGGGGGATGGCGCTCACCAACGATGACGACCTTGCCCGGCGCATGGCCCTCCTGCGCACCCACGGCATCACTCGTGATACTGATCTGCTGCAGGCCTCCGCTCCCGCCCCCTGGTACTACGAACAGCAGATGCTCGGGTTTAACTACCGCATGACCGACATTCAGGCGGCGCTCGGTTTCAGCCAGTTGACGCGGCTGGACGCCTATATCACCCGCCGCAATGCCCTTGCAGAGCGGTACAACGAGAGCCTGCAGGATCTGCCCCTGGAACTTCCAACGGTGCTCTCCGGGAACCGATCTGCGTACCATCTGTACGTAGTGCGGCTCAAGCAGGACATGATCAATAAGACCCACCGCCAGGTCTTCGAAGACCTGCGCAGCCAGGGTATCGGCGTCAACCTGCACTACATGCCGGTGCACCTGCAGCCCTACTACCGCAAACTCGGGTTTACGGAAGGGTCGTATCCTGAAGCGGAGAGGCATGGGCAGGAAGCCATAACACTGCCGCTGTATCCAGGACTGACCGAACACGACCAGAACCTGGTGGTAAAGGCGCTGCAGGAGGCGCTTTCTGGTGAATAAATCCCGCATAGCTCTCGGGACGGTGCAGTTCGGCCTGCCGTACGGCGTGGCCAATACCTCCGGGCAGGTCAACCCGGGCGAGGCGGCGGCCATCCTTCAGCAGGCCCGGGCGGCAGGGATTGACACCCTTGATACGGCCATTGCCTACGGAGAGAGCGAACAGCGGCTCGGGGAGATTGGTGTCGAAGCGTGGCATGTCGTCTCCAAGCTGCCGGCGATGCCCGAGAGATGCACCAATGTGAACACGTGGGTACAGGAGGCCGTGGCGTGCTCACTGGAGCGGCTGAAGATCGATAGCCTGTACGGTCTGCTGCTGCATCGCTCAGAGCAGTTGCTGGAACCGTCGGGTGAAGAACTGTATTCTGCCCTCGTAGACCTCAAGGAGCAGGGCATGGTCAAAAAGATCGGTGTTTCCATCTACAACCCGGAAGAACTGGATCTCCTCTGGCCGGATTTCCGGTTGGATCTGGTGCAGGCACCGTTCAACATCCTGGACCGCCGCATACAGACCTCCGGCTGGCTGACCAGGATGCACCGGGCAGGCACGGAAGTGCACGCCCGGTCAGCCTTCCTGCAGGGACTCTTGCTGATGGAAACAGACCGCCGGCCGGAAAAGTTCAATCGCTGGAAACTTCTATGGGAGCAATGGGATAACTGGCTGAGCAGACAGGGGCTGACACCGGTTCAGGCATGCCTCGGATTCGTACTTTCGCAGCCTGAGATCGACCGTGTCGTTGTCGGCGTCGATAACCGCAGGCAATTGCAGGAGATTCTCGCCGCTACCGAAGCGGATCTGCCCGCACCGCCTGCCACACTTATGATCGAAGATACAGATCTCATCAATCCGTCCCGATGGGGAAGTCTATGACCATGAAAACCGTCGCTATTGTTCAGGCCCGCATGGGCTCGACCCGATTCCCGAACAAGGTGTTGCGACCGATCTGCGGCACGCCGATGATCGGGCTTCTCTTAGAGAGACTATCGAAAGCCAGGCATATCGACCAGATCGCTCTTGCCACCTCAAAGGATCCTCGAAATGAACCGCTTGCAGAGTACGTGCGGGCGTTGGGCTATGAGGTCTATCAGGGCAGTGAGGACGACGTGCTCGATCGCTACCACCAGGCAGCAAAGGCTGCAGAAGCCGACGTGGTGGTGCGCATCACCGGCGATTGTCCGCTGATTGATCCGGAGATCATCGATGCCGTCGTTGCCCGGTTCCGCGAGACAGGCGTGGATTACGCGACGAACACGATGCCCCCGACCTACCCCGACGGGCTCGACATTGAGGTCTTCACGTTCGAAGCGCTCGAAACCGCCTGGAGTCAGGCGAAAGATACCCGCCACCGGGAGCATGTCACGCCGTACATCCGCGAATCCGAGCAGTTTACCCGGGCTAACGTTGCCAACGAAACCGATCTCTCGGGCGAGCGCTGGACCGTCGACGAGCCGGAAGACTTTGACGTCGTCCGCATGGTATTCGACCACTTCCACCCCCGTCGGGACTTCTCTTGGCACAATGTACTTACCCTATGCCGGGAGCACCCGGAGCGGTTCACCGCCAACCGGCACCTGATCCGAAACGAGGGCACACACCTTGGAACCGGCCAGAAGCTCTGGAAACGTGCTAAACGGGTCATCCCTGGCGGCAACATGCTGCTCTCCAAACGTGCGGAGATGTTCCTGCCCGAGCGGTGGCCGGCCTATTTCAGCAAAGCAAAAGGCTGCCGGGTCTGGGACCTCGACGGAAATGGGTACATCGACACGTCCCTCATGGGCATCGGCACCAATATCCTGGGATACGGCCACCCGGAGGTGGATGAAGCGGTCTGCCGCACCGTGGCCGCAGGCAATATGTCCACCTTCAACTGCCCGGAGGAGGTCTACCTGGCAGAGCGGCTGGTCGATCTCCACCCCTGGGCCGACATGGTGCGGCTGGCACGCTCCGGCGGCGAAGCCAATGCCATAGCCATCCGGATTGCCCGCGCGGCTGCCGGCCGTGACAAGGTCGCCTTCTGCGGCTACCACGGCTGGCACGACTGGTATCTGTCTGCCAACTTAAGCGATGAGCAGAGCCTGGATGGCCACCTCCTGCCCGGCCTTGAGCCGAAGGGCGTGCCGCGGAACCTGAAAGGCAGTGTCCTGCCGTTCACCTACAACAACTTTGCAGAACTGGAGGCACTGGTGCAGAAGCACGAGATCGGCGTCATCAAGATGGAGGTCTCGCGCAACATGGGGCCGGAGAAAGGTTTTCTCGAGGCGGTGCGCGAGCTCGCAACGGACCGCGATATCGTGCTCATCTTTGACGAATGCACCTCCGGCTTCCGCCAGACCTTCGGCGGCCTGCACAAATACTACGGGGTCGAGCCGGATATGGCCGTCTTCGGCAAGGCGCTCGGTAACGGTTATGCCATCTCCGCGGTGGTCGGCCGGAAGGAGGTTATGGAGGCGGCTCAGAGCACGTTCATCAGCAGCACCTTCTGGACCGAACGTATCGGCCCCTCCGCCGCACTCAAGACCCTGGAAGTGATGGAGCGGGAGAGGTCCTGGGAGCGGATCACCGATACCGGGCGCGATATCAGCAGGCGATGGCAGAAACTTGCCAAAAAACATGATCTGCCAATCCGGATCACCGGCCTGCCGGCGCTGATCGGTTTTAGTTTCCCGGTGCCGGATATGCTCAAGTACAAGACCCTGATCACACAGGAGATGCTCAAGAAAGGGTTTCTGGCCGCCACTTCGATCTATGTCTGCATCGAACACACCCGGGAAGTGGTCGACGCATACTTTGAGGAACTGGATCCGATCTTTGCATTGATCAAAGAATGCGAGTCCGGGCGATCGGTAGACGACCTGCTCGAGGGACCGGTCTGTCATGCCGGATTCAAACGACTGAACTGAGGTGAGCGCACAGTCATGGTTTTAAGGGTCGTCTTTCGGGCAGATGCCTCACAGACCATCGGTACCGGCCACGTCATACGCTGCCTGACGCTGGCCGGGGCTCTGAGCGCGAAAGGTGCTGAGATTTTGTTCATCTGCCGCGAGCACGAAGGCCATCTCTGCGACCTGATTGAAGAACGGGGTTTTGCAGTCTACCGGCTCCCGGCACCGGCAGACGGGTTTACAGTTGAAGCAACACCAGCCCACGCGCCCTTGCTTGGTGCGACATGGCAGGAGGATGCCGGGGAGACCAGTGCCGCGATCACAACCTTGGGGACCGAACCCGACTGGCTGGTTGTGGATCACTATGCCCTCGACCATCGGTGGGAACGTGCGCTGCGTCCCCTGGTGGGACGCATCTTCGTGATCGACGACCTTGCCGACCGGACGCACGACTGTGACCTGCTGCTCGACCAGAACCTCGTCGCGGATCTGCACACCCGCTATACAGGCAGGGTGCCAGCAGACTGCAGCCTGTTGCTCGGACCTGAGTACGCCATGCTGCAGCCGATGTACGCAGAACTGCACGAGCGCGTCCCTCCACGGGAAGGCTTTATCCGGCGCATCCTCATCTCGTTTGGCGGGGCTGATTCCGACAACCTGACCGGCGTTGCGCTCGCGGCTTTCAGCAGCCTGAACCGACCGGATATCGAGGTCGATGTCGTCATCTCTGATGCCAGTCCTCATGCTCCGGCAATTCAAAATCACGTAGCGGGACATGCCAACATTCACGTGCACGGGAGTCTGCCGACCCTTGCACCGCTAATGGTAAAGGCAGATCTCGCCATCGGTGCGGCCGGAGCAACGACCTGGGAGCGGTTGTGTCTCGGGCTCCCGGCAGTCGTCGTAACGCTGGCTGAAAATCAGCGGCCAATTGCCGAGAAGCTGCACAAAGAGGGACTGGTACGCTGGCTCGGCCATACAGATACGGTTTCAGAACAGAGCATCAGGGACGTACTGGCCGAGCTAGTCGAGAGTGATTCAGATGGATCATGGTCTCTGCGGTGTCACAGAATAGTTGATGGGAAAGGAGCGGATCGTATCGCCACCGTGGTGACCATAACTCCGCGTACGCCGCTCAAGGTGCGCCATGCCCGCCTCTCCGATGAAGCGTTGATTCTGGCCTGGGCGAACGACCCGGAGACACGACGCTGTTCATTCTCACCTGATCCAATCACTGCAGAGACGCACCGAAGATGGTTCCACAGTCGGCTCAGAAATCCAGACGAGTGCCGCTTCTACATCGTGGAGACACAAGAAGGTATTCCCATAGGGCAGGTGCGGTTTGAGCGACACGATCATACCTGGGAAACGCACTACCTCCTTGCACCTCAGTTTCGCAGGCGGAGCCTGGGCCGGTCGCTGCTCAAGGCTGCTCTGGAAAAGCTGCAAACCGAATTCGGTAAAACACAGGTTTTCGGCAGGGTGAAGGAGAGCAATCTGCCTTCCTGCAAGGTGTTCGCATCCCTCGGCTTCGAGATCCTATCTTCCGAAAAAGGCGAGGTGATGTATCAGCGCCTTTTCTGATAGGTGCTTTCACCAGCTTTGAGAGCATGAAGACAAATCAAACAGAAATAAAGGCATAAACGGACAGAATGACCATGCAGATCGCACACCATACAATCAGTCGGGATGCACCGCCTTTCATTATCGCCGAGATGTCAGGCAATCATAACCAGTCGCTTGAGCGGGCGCTCGAGATTGTCGAGGCCGCTGCGAAGGCAGGTGCCCACGCTCTCAAACTCCAGACGTACACCGCCGACACCATCACGCTTGACGTGAGTGAGGGCGAGTTCTTCATCAGGGACGATCAGAACCTCTGGAAGGGAAACAGCCTTTACGACCTCTACAAACTCGCTTCAACGCCGTGGGAGTGGCATGCACCGATTATGGAGAGGGCACGGGAACTCGGGATGATCTGCTTCTCCACACCCTTCGACGAAACCGCTGTTGACTTCCTCGAAGGTCTGAACGTGCCGGCCTATAAGATCGCCTCCTTCGAGAATGTGCACCTTCCCCTGATCCGAAAAGTAGCGGCCACCGGCAAACCGATGATCATCTCCACCGGCATGGCCACACTCGCCGAACTCGATGAGGCGGTGCGCACCGCTCGCGAGGCCGGGTGCCGTGATCTGATACTGCTCAAGTGCACCAGCACCTATCCGGCCACGCCGAAGAACAGCAATGTGGCCACCATCCCCCACATGCGCACGCTCTTTAACTGCGAAGTAGGCCTCTCTGATCACACCATGGGTGTGGGGGCAGCGGTCGCGGCGGTAGCTCACGGCGCAACGGTGATCGAGAAGCACTTCACGCTTTGCCGGGCCGACGGCGGGGTGGACAGCGCATTCTCACTGGAACCGGAGGAACTGCGCACTCTTGTCGTGGAGACAGAACGTGCGTGGCAGTCGCTCGGAGAGGTGCGGTACGGACCGGGTGATGCGGAGAAGCGATCCCTGGTCTTCCGCAGGTCGTTGTATATTGCAGAGGATCTCGCAGCGGGAGATCTGCTCACCCGTGAGAACCTCCGCTGCGTACGCCCCGGCCTCGGCCTCGCACCAAAATATTACGATATGCTGCTTGGCCGGCGGGTGAACCGTGATGTCAAGAAGGGCACCCCGATGGCATGGGAACTGATCGGTTGATTGAAGGGATCTCGATATTGCTCCCGAAACCACCGATAAAACCATGATTGCCGCAGGCTCAACCGGTGAAAAACAATAAACGATCCCCACTCGATCACTACCTTTATGCGAATCCAATAGGCGCTGAGGTATGGATGCAGGCGCGGTGAGCGAAGGATGCTTCAACCAGAATCAAACGCTAACTCCAAACACTCGTAAGGCCCTCTCAAACAGAAGACGGCAATAATATCGCTTTGAGAGGTTCCAGCGCCATCATAACACCTATAAAGAGAGGATTAACCCTCTGTTTCCCAACAGAACTTTTTACAGGCATGAAGGCCAGGGAACCCCCATCTTCACGGCAATTCCCTGCAGTTCATCGTGGATCGTTCGATCGAGTCTCATCAGCACGATTGCATAGACCGCTGCCCCAAGAACCACTGCCGTCATGACCGATGCAATATGCATAAGGGGAAAGAAAAGACCGAAGAGCCCGGTTACGCCTGCCATTGCTCCGGTTGCTACAAGAATATTACGGACAGAGCCGGTCTCGAGCTTCACGCACATCACGTTGCTGAGTACGCGGCGTGCAAGCACCGCATTAAGGAGCATAGTCACAAAAGTCGCCAGCGCAGCGCCGATCAACCCGATAACGGGAATGAGCAGCAGGTTAAGAGCGATGTTAACCACGACAGCGACAGCGGTAACCCGGAACGAATCGCGCGGCCGATCCATTGCATTCAGGCTCATGGTCTGCAGATCCGTGAAGACAAAAGCCACCTGAACGGCAAGGAGAATGACGAGTGCCGAAGCACCCGCAGCAAAGGGAGCTCCATAGAGGAAGTACAAAAGCCTTTCGCCAAGTAGCCATCCACCGACACACACCGGGAGTGCGAGAAGCAGTGAATAGGTGAACGCCCGGGAAAGTGCGGATTCAATGAGTGAGATCTCATTATGTGCGCTCCAGTTGCTCACTCTCGGAAAGAGGGAACTGTGGAGCGCCAGCGAAACGAACGTCGCAAGCGAGGTCAGTTGAAAAGCTACCCGGTAGATACCCACGTCCGCCTCGGTCATGAAGTAGCCGATCAGGACGGTATCAGCGTAATTGAATACAAGTATTCCTCCGGAACTCAGGAATATCCAGAACGAAAAAGTAGATAGGCTTGAGATATGCTTCCGATTAAAGCGGACGAGGCGAAGATCCAGGTACCGCAGATTTACAAACATCCCGACAGCCATACCAGCGACGAACCCACCGATCAACCCTCCAGCACCAAAACCCAGAAAGACGGCTATAATCTGCATGACAATTTTTGAGACGTTGTTGATAAGGTTCGTGATCTGACTGATACCCACTTTACCGGATCCTGCCGTACCCGAGTTGACTGCTGTGTAGAGCGCGCCGACAAAGAGTGCAACGAGCAGCCACAGAGTAAGATCCGGTGAGAAGAGATCAGCGCCGAAATGATACACCACGACGAGGGCTACTGCAGTGACCAGGAACAGACCTACTTTGAGTGCAATGAGTGCGGTGAAGAATGCATTCTGATCCGTCCCTTCGGATATTCTCTTCACCGCAGCGGTTCCGAAACCTGCATCACCGATGAGCGTAAAGATCCCGAAATATGCAAGGAAGAGGAAGTAGGCACCGAGAGGAGCAGGGCCGACCGTATGCGAGAAGTACATTGTAGAAAGAAGACCGAACGCCGTCAGGCCAACCGTGGAGACAAGAGAGATGATACTCTGGCGCTGAATCGGGCTGACATCCATAACCTTTGAAAGCAGAAGACCGAACATTGTGAATACCCCGATAGAATGCGTAAATACCTAAATACCTCTCGAGAGCCTATCTTCCAATATACGGCCTCTTTTCTGAAGAATAACCTCTTCGAACAATTCCAGGAGTTGCTCAAAAACGACGTCGGGTTCGAACCGATCCGCATAAAGGCGCCGGCTATTCTCGGACATGGCCAGATAGCATTCCTTATCCGCCATTATCTCAACTAAGTGCTCTACAATCCCGGTCATGTCCGCCTTATCCACGAGATAGCCATTGTACCGATCGATGACCATATCCGGTATCGAACCGACTGCCGTGGCGAGTATCGGTTTGCCGTAACAGAGCGCTTCGAGGAGAGTCAGCGGCATGCCCTCCACGTCCGAAAGCAGAGTGACGATATCGATGCGATCAATGACCTCGTCAATCCGGTCGAACCGGGGGATAAACTCAATTGCATCAGATACACCGAGCTCTGCTGCAAGTGCTCGAAGCATACCTTCAGTCGGCCCCGCACCAACAAGAACGAGGCGTGCATCCGGAACCTTCCTCATCAATTCGGGGAGAAGACGGATGAGAACATCCTGATTCTTCTCCGGTGAGAGACGAGCAATGATGCCGAACGTTCGTGCAGGGCGATCCGGCGGGGAATACAATCGTGCCGGAAGATCCACAATAAACGGCACGACCCTCGCCGGGGAGGCGAGATGCTCATAGTAATGAAGTTCGTTCCCGATCGCGGAGGACGGGACAAAAATCCCGTCAAGTGCGTTGAGGTAAACACCCATACTGTCGTCCGGATCCATCTTCTGTCGCCATAACGGCGATGAGATCTCGGTGTAGCAGACGGGAACCCGCAACCAGCGCTTGATCAGGAAGAGTGCACGACAGATAGCACCGTGATACCCGGATACGAGGGAGTATGGCCTGGAACGGTGATCGATAGCGATTCTGACCGCTAAAAGGTACTGATACACTTGATCTACCCGCTTTCCGATAATCCGGTGATAAACCCGCCGGTAGAACGCCATGACCCGGTCGCGCCGGAATCCCACCATACATGGATACGCAACAAGCGCCGGAGCGCAGATGGCAAGCCCCACCGCTGTCAGCACGGGCTTAATCCAGATAGGACTCGTAATAACCGCAATCCCCCGCTCCTCAAAGGCAGGTTGAAGAGTGCCGTACCGCCCGTACCCAGGAGGCGGATAGGCTGCATAGAGAGTAATTCGGTATCCCGCATCTACCAGACGTGAACAGATAGACAGGAGAAGGTTATCAGACCCGCCGGTGAGGAGAAGAGCTGTGACGATGCATATTCGCTTTCCCTCCGGCGAGACACTCATGGCAGGGCTCCGTCTTTCCGGTAGATTGCCATAATGTAGCCTGAGCACCAGCCCAGATTCAGACATCGGACGATGGGATTTGCGAGACCCGCACTGAAAGCGTGGAATACGCCTTTGAACCAGAGAGGCGTTCGGGAGATGTCGAAGAGAGCCGGTTCGAATCCTCCGATGGTATCGATGAATACCGGTGCGAGAGGAAGAGTCCGGGGCAGACTGCAGAAGTAGTCCCGATCCATAATCGCGAGGTTATGGGCAGGAAGGAGCTTCCGGTCGAGTGTTTCATCGACAATCCTCGCTAAATGGTAGTTAAGGCCGGTGAACTTCGGAATCCCTATGGCCAGGTATCCCCCATCATTCAGAAGCGATAGTTTTCTCCGGATGACGTCTTCCGGATTGGAGAAGTGCTCTATAAAGCCCAGTGAGAGGATAAGATCGAACGTTCGCCCCTCAAAATCCATCGTAAGAAAATCTCCGTGATAGACCCGTGCATTCGGGATACAGCAGAGTTCCAGATTTTTCTCTGTGGTTCGAACTGCGGATTCGACATACTCGCATCCCGCAGGAACATACCCGAGATCCTCAGCGAGATAAACCATCCACTTTCCGGGAGCGCAGCCCACCTCAAGAGCGACCCTCTCTCCATCACCTGCAGGAATCCATCGCTTCAGAGTCTCGGCGATGACCCGATCGTTGGAAAACGACGGATTGATACGGCACGGAAGTGCTGTATTCTTCCAGAAGTGCTCCCAGAACTCCTTCTCCGTTTTTGCTTCAGTCATAGATACGTCACCTGCCCTGCCTGGCAGCAATGGCCTCCCGGATGATCGCAGCAGCACGCTCCGCACTCCGGCCATCCCCTCTGCAGGTTCCAAACCCGATCATGAACGTCTCATCAAGGACGTTCACGCTCGGATCATCCGGTTCTCCCGATAGATAGCGATTGATGGCACCCGAATACTCTTTAACGGTCTCATAGATAGAGACACGCTGTTTGAGTGGGAGCAGAGTATCCTCATCGACGCAGCTCAGGCCAGAATACAGAAATACCGGCAGGTCAGTTTGCAGCGCTTGAAGGATTCCCGTGCTGATGAGATCAAAGAGGAGGAGATCGGTCTCCTTGAGAAGAACGGGAAGAGATGGTGACCGGACGACGAGACGGACATTTCGTATCCGGTGGTGTTCGATGTACCGTTTCAACGGCTCCCGGGATGTGTGGCCGGGATGAAGTTTCACGATAAAGGCATGATCAGGATGCGCTCGTGCAAGATCGATGACCGCCTTCTGGACAGACCAGAGCTCTTCGTCGAATACGGTCGGGTCACGCACTGCCGAGATGGTATATTGATTGTGGAGGTACGCCGTGGTGACGTACAGTATTGTCTTGCATCCCGATGATCTCCGGGAGCGAAGGGCAGGCCTCGGATCCAGTCGATCAAGCGAGCTCGAACCGACTGCGACGATCTCTGGCGGCCGGGATATCTTCAGCCTTCTGTCAGTCTCACGGTATGCTTTGGCCACACTATCGCCGAAGACGAGGTGAATATCGGAATCAACAGACTCAATGAAAGGCATCAGAGGATGATAGCAGTACCCCGCCCCCCCGTGCTGCCAGGAGATAACAGGGATCTCACAGTCGTGCGCAGCACGAACAAGAGCATGACCGACTGCAGACTCCCGAACCGAGAGCAGAACCGCTCCGACACGACAATCCCTGATTATCCTGACCATCTTGGGATAAGTGGCAAGAGCCTCTGCCGTAGCCCGGGCGACGATCCAGGCAACCTTTTCGAAGAGAAGCGGAGACGTATCAATGCCTCCCCGCCTGCCGAGCTCACGGCATGCAGGGGCATTCAGGCAGGTATCGAGAATGGTCTCTCTGTATCGCTCCATATCGGAAAGTCGGATTTCGACCGAGGAGTCCCGGACTCGTGTGATCCGGGAAAAACCGTTCTGATAGAGCTCAAGCAACGCATCATCCCAGTTGTACCCGCTTTCGTACAGGAGCAGTGGAGTGTCTGCAATCCCGGTTAAACTCCGGAGAGCGGCAGGCAGCAGTGCACACACCCCTCTCCTTCGGACGATCGTGCCGAGGTTAAAGAGAGAGGAGTAATCTCCGAGCACACCCTGAAGAGACACGGCAAGGCCGCGAACAGGTCCGGCAGTTGAGATCGGCGTATCCTCGCCCACTGCTGTTTCAACCACCTCAACCTCAACCGGCCATCCTTCGAGCCGGAGGACGGCAGCGTAGACCGACTCATCGTTGCTGAAAGCATACGGGGAAGAGCCAATGTCCGCCGGGGCGTACACCCGGATCAGGTCAGGACACTCTTTCAGGAGGATCCCCTGAAGAACGGAGACGGTCGTAAAGAGTACATCCCAGAGAATCTTGAGATGGTAGAAAGCATAGGCTGCCGGCCGCAGCTGCTGCACGCCGTGGACGACAGCAAGCCGCTCGTCGAGATACGCACACAGTCTATGAATCTCATCGAAGGAAGCGAGCCCGTGCCGGTAAATCCGCTCTCCTTCGGTATATTCACCAGGTCTGCCATACTCGACCCCTGCCAGATCAAGGATCTGGGAGACCTCCGGACGTAGTGCAATATATCGCACATCTCCGGTTACGGTCTCTGACCAGGACAGTGCGTCCGGGACATCCCGGGCTCGCTCAAGCAAGACGACAGCCTTAATCGACTCATTCCTCCAAAGTCGGTCTCATCACGATCAGTACATCTCCGTCCGCGAGGCGAGTGCCCTCGCCGCCATCCTGCGCAGGAACGGCAGATGGATTACCACACCTGCCCCAAGAATTCCGAGGAAACCTCCTGCTTTCTTCAAAGAGCTGCCAAAAGACTTCGGAACTGCCAACCCCCATGAACTCAGTGCAACCCCGAGAAGAACGCTTGGAGAAAATCCCTCCATGCTCTCTGTCCGGGTGGCACCGGCAAAGAGGCAGTCTCTGGCGAAACGGGTAACCGCAGCATTGTACCCGTCGGTATAATCCGAAAGTTCGCCGGAAAGATCCCGTGCGAGCTGCACATATATCTTCAGCGTGTCGAGGTATCCGAGCGGACTTGCAAAGAGCAGGCGGTACGATTCCGAGTGTTCACCCTGCCTGTAGTGCACAGTCGCGTCATGCACATAGGCAATATCATACTGTCGGGAGACCTTCAGCCACTGATAGTAATCCGAGGAATAGGGGTACTCAAGCGAGTACTTCCCGATCGCATCGTAGACGCTCCGTCGGATCATCACCGACGGGCAGGTGATGAAGCATCGCTCAGAGAGGATCCGCCGAAACCCTTCAGGTGCGGGCATAATCACATCTGTCTCTGCATAACGCACCGTATGCGTACGAGACGGAGTATGCATCTCTGCTGAAGTGAACGTAAGAGAAACGGACGGATGCTCCTCAAAGAATCGAACGCATGCTTCCGTAAATTCGGGATCGATATAGTCGTCGGAGTGGAGGATGTGTACAAACTCCCCGCGCGAGAGCTCGACACACCGGTTAAAGTTCCCAAAGAGCCCGAGATTTACGGGATTTTTAATAAATTTCAGCCGTGGATCGGTGTAAGACGCCACGACATCCTCAATATTATCGTCCGAAGCATTATCGACGACGAGCACCTCGATGTTCCGGTAGGTCTGGCCGAGCGCGCTCTCGATGGCGCGTCCGACCATAGCCGCCCGGTTAAAAGTCGGAATGCAGATTGATACGGTTGGGCACTCTTCAATCATAGTTACTCTTGAGAGAGATATCGGGCAATGCTTCCCGCAGAGGCTGCATGAAGAGCGTTTATCATCCCGGCAAGCGGGGGAATCCGGTGCCCGAGTTCATCCTGAACTTTCGCCGATGAGATCGTTCCCATCGTCGGCCTCCTGACGTCAAGGGATGCGGAGTCAATTCCTTCAAGGAACCCGGAATCAAGCCCGAGACAATCCATGACCAGGCGGTTGAAGGCATACTTGCTGATATCTTCATTCGATCCGATGTTGTAGACGCCCCGGAGATCGGCATCGATAATACGGCAAAGGATCTCCACGACCACATCCACCCAGATTGGATTGAAGTATTGATCGCGGGGGGAACGAGTCACCTTCCCCTGTCTGATATTGTCAAGGAGCTGCATCACATAGTTCTTGCTTGCCTGCTCGTGTTCCAGGAAGCCAAATATTACGGAGGGACGCAGAATAACCGAATTCTTGAGCCGTCGAACACAGTCCTCACCCAGAAGTTTCGTCTGGATGTAGTAGTTTGCCGCCCGCGTCTCGCACCCCTCGCCGCACCCCCCATCGGGAGTGTCGTAGACCGCATAGGTGGAAAAGTACACGAATTTTGCATCGGAAAATACCTCTGCAAGGTTCCGGGTTGCGGCAACATTTGTCGCGTAGCAGAGATCCCGGTTCTTCTCGCAGACATCCGTCCGTGATACGGCCGCGGTGTGGATGACGACGTCAGGACTGTAGAGAGAGGCGAGCTCATCGACGGCAGCTCTGTCGGTGAGATCGACAGCAGCATCCACACAGGCACCGCTACTCCGACTTGTCCCGAGGACTGTCCACGGTGTCCCGGCGCGGAGGTACTCATACGCGCGAGAGCCCACAAGCCCCGTCGTTCCGGTAATGAGAACGGTCTTCTCCTCATCCATGCCGGATGCCCCAATCGTAACCTATGGCAGGATCGAACGGATCGAATCGCTCAATCTCCTCGGGATCGTGCGGTATTGTGGCGCAGTTCGCCACAATTGCCTTTTCATTGCCGATGGCCTTAAACCCGTTCACAACGTGCGGCGGCACCTTTGCAAGAATATAATTATCCTCGCCCATGAAGATCTCCTGCAGCTCTCCAAAGGTAGGAGAGTCTTTCCTGGCATCGTACAGAACCAGCTTGATGTTTCCGGAAACGACGGCATAGTTCAGTTCCATCTTCCGGTGGACGTGCCAACCTTTGATCGCCTCCGGGAAGATAACCGAGAAGTAGATCTCACCGAACCGGTCGAAGTGGGGATCCGTCGACCGCAGCATGTGCCGGACCAGGCCGCGTTCATCAAGGAATGTTTTGAGGGGAATTATCTGTACTCCTTCTATCACTGCAACACCTCCGTATACCAGCGGATAGTCGGCTTGAGGCCTTCCTCAAACGAATACCGGGGAGTCCAGCCCAGTGCCTGCCGTGCCTTCTCAATCGAGAGATACTGATCCTGGATCTCGTTTCTGCTTCTGTTGTGGATGATGGGTTCCATATCCGATCCCATGACTCCGATGATTGTCCTGATGGCGTCAATTACGGAGTACTTCTCACCGCTGCTGAAGTTGAACGCCTCTCCGGCCATATGCTTCGAACCCGCCTGCTCCGCCATCGTCAGGTACGCATCGACGGCATCCTCAACGTAGAAATACTCGCGAATAGGGGTGCCGTCGCTCCTTACTTCCGGCCTGCGCCCATCAAGGACACTCCGGATGGTTCCCGGAACAATACGGTTGAAATTGAGATCACCGGGTCCGTAAATGTTTCCCATCCGGGCAATGCCAACCGAAAGCCCGTAGGTCTTCCCGTAGCTCTGGGCGAGCAGATCCGTGCAGCTCTTTGAGACATCATAGGGGTGCTCTCCCCGAAGCGGCATATCCTCAACATATGGAAGGCATGGACTCGATCCGTATGCCTTATCCGATGAGGCAACACAAACAGCCTTCACGTCGGAGGAGTAGCCATTGAGGACCCTGACCGCCTCAAGAAGGTTCCATGTCCCCTCAATATTTGCGCGGAACGTCGTGAGCGGGGAGCGATTCCCGACATCGACGATCGTCTGTGCTCCAAGATGGAAGACGTACTCCACCTCATACTCGGCAAGTGTCCGCTCGAGGAGGGAGTAGTCTTCAAGCTCACCCCGGACAAGATTTACGGAGGAGTCGCCCTGCAGCCAGTCACCAAGCTTCCGGGTTCTCGGAACCCAGTCCCGGACTACGGCAACGACTTCAGCCTTGTACTGCTCAAGTCTGTTTACAAGGTTTAACCCGACCACACCGGTAGCCCCGGTGACGAGAACCCTTCTTCCATTCCAGAAGTTCAGTCTGTCCAGATCTTCCATCTCGGATTCTCCTTCCACATAGTATTGAGATCGGCGTAATCCTTGTACGTATCCATAGCATGCCAGAAACCGGGGTGGATGTAGAATCCAAGTTTCCCGTCGTTTGCCACATCCTGAAGGGTATCTTCGAACATAACATCCTCGTCCGGGCGGATATAGTCAAAGATCTCCGGTTCCAGCACCATGAATCCGACGTTGATGTACTCACTCATCTGCGGTTTCTCACTGAAACTTTCGACGATATCCCCCTCCATTCTGACGATCCCGTACTTCGAGTACGGGCGGGAGACGGTGATCGTAGCGATAATCCCATGTTTTTCCCGGAGATGCTGATGCCGCTCGAGGAGTTTCGTGATATCTATATCGGCAACACCGTCGCCGTAGGTGACCATAAACCGCCCCGAGGTGATATGGTCTCGGCAGAGGAGCAACCTCCGTGCTGTCCTGGATTCAAGGCCGGTCTGCACAAAGCAGAGTTCCCAGTCGTCTTTCGGAACGGGCATCCGGGGCTCTGCAAGGGTTACTGAGAAATTTTGCATCAGGGGATGCTGGTAGAGAAAATAGTTTGTTATCATCTCCCCTTTATACCCTAATGTCAGAATAAACCGATTACAGTCAAAATGCGAGTACAATTTCATGATATGCCAGAGAATAGGATACTGCCCGAGTTCGACGAGGGGTTTTGGGACCTCTTTTGTCTTTTCACTCAAGCGAGTGCCTCTACCGCCGCAAAAGATTATTACATCAAGTGGCTTTTCTGGCAATTGCATTATTTGCTATTTGAACATAATGGTATAAAACCATAGTTTCCTTCCGCATTCCGTCGCTTCCTTCCGGAGGATCACAAGGGTACGGCAGTAGGCGACTAAACTGCAGCATGCACAAAGCTTCATCTCCGGAATGGACATCTCACCATAGCGTGCAGAATCCTTTTCTGAAGAAATGGAGGGCGGGAGCCAGAGACAATCAAATATAACCACAGATCCGGAATAATCCGAATACCAGAACGTTATTGATTAGCGAGCCCACACACTAGAAGTACACAAAGAACAGAAGGAAGCGTCACCCGTGAAAATCTGCTTTATCGCCGACGGCAGGAGCATTCATACCCAGCGCTGGGTTGAATACTTCGCAAAACACCACGAAGTCCACCTGATCACCTACGATGCCATGAACACTACCATCGAAGGCGTCACGGAGCATGTGGTCGGGTCGTCGGTGCAGAGTCTCTATCTATCATTCTGGCCGAGGCACCTGGCGATCATGAGACTGATCCGGCAGATTGACCCTGACCTCATCCATGCCCACTTCATTGCGAAGTACGGCTTTCACCTTCCCTTCCTGACCGGGAAGCCCGCGATCGTCTCGGCATGGGGAGACGACATCCTCATCCTCCCGAAGAAAAGCAGACTGATCCGTGCATTCACACAACGCGTTCTCGACCATGCCGATCTCATCTATGCGGTCTCGCGGGATATCCAACACCACATCATCGACGACTTCAGAATTCCTCCGGAAAAGACCGCGTATATGCCCTTTGGGATCGACACCGGGATGTTTTCACCGGTACCACGGGCCGAAGGCAAAGCAGGAGATATCGTTCTCTTCTCAAACAGGGGGTTCTACCCGGTCTACAACACGGAGACGCTCATCCGGGGATTTTCCATTGCATATACAAACGATAAGAGGTTGCGGCTCATCCTGAAGGGCGAAGGACCCGAGAAAGAAAAGATGCAGGGACTCGTCCGCTCCCTCGGGCTTGACGGAGCGGTGGAATTCATGGGGAAGACCACGTATGCCGATGTCCCGCAGGACTACCGCTCTGCCGACATCTTCATCACGGCATCCGTCTCGGACGGAACGCCGGTCTCGCTCCTCGAGGCGATGGCATCGGGTCTTCCCTGCATCGCAACGGCCGTCGGCGGGATACCGGAGTGGATAACCGACGGTGAGAACGGCGTCCTGATCCCGCCGCAGAACCCGGAGGCTCTCGCCGGCAGCATTGCCAGGCTCGCGACATCGCCGGAACTCCGGAGTGCCCTTGGCGCCCGTGCACGAAAGACGGTTGTCGAGGCCGCCGACTGGCAGGCATACATGGCAAAAGCAGAACACGATTATACGACACTTGCGAATACTACTACCAGGTTCAAGCATGACGTGGCAGGGGAAACAGGTACTGGTGACCGGAGCGGGTGGCTTTATCGGAAGCCATCTCGTCGATGAACTGATCCGTCGCGGAGCAGAGGTTACGGCCTTCGTTCACTACAACGCGCGGAACGACTGGGGGATGCTCGAAGGCCGCTACGAGGCGGGCAGTCCAAACCTGACCGTGCTCGCCGGCGACATTACCGACGGGTTCGCCGTTCGGGAGGCCGTCCGGGGAAAAGAGGTCGTCTTTCACCTTGCGGCGCTCATCGGCATCCCGTATTCGTACCTCGCTCCGGAGTCGTACGTCAATACCAACGTGAAGGGCACCCTGAACGTCATGGAGGCCTGCCGCAGAGGCGATGTCGACCGGGTCGTACATACCTCGACGAGCGAGGTCTACGGAACGGCACAGTATACCCCCATCGATGAGACGCACCCCTTGCAGGGTCAATCACCCTACTCTGCGAGCAAGATCGGCGGGGATAAGATTGCCGAATCCTACTTCTGCTCCTTCGGGCTGCCGGTGGCGACCCTGCGCCCATTCAATACGTTCGGCCCCAGGCAGTCGACGAGAGCCGTCATCCCGACCATCATCACGCAGGCGCTGACGTCCGATACGGTTCGCCTCGGTTCGCTCACGCCAGTGCGCGACCTCACCTACGTCGGCGACACGGTGCGCGCCTTCATACGGATGGCGGAGTGCGAGGAGGCGATCGGCCGGACGATCAATGCCGGCAGAGGGAGCGGCGTCACGATAGGCGAGCTTGCGGAGATCATTCTCGGGAAGATCAACCCCGACGCCCGGATCGTCTGCGAAGACCTCCGGGTCAGGCCGGAGAAGAGCGAAGTAATGAAGCTCATCTGCGACAACTCCCTCGCCCGCGAGGTGCTCGGGTGGAAGCCGTCGGTGACGCTCGAAGACGGCCTCGATCTGACGATCGCGTGGATGCGGGAGCAGATTGATGCATACAAACCGGGGATCTATACCGTATAGGAGGAATGAACAATGCAGGCAATTATTCTCGCAGGGGGAAAAGGGCGGCGGCTCCACCCCTATACAACCGTTCTCCCAAAGCCCCTGATGCCCATCGGCGACTACCCGATCCTCGAGGTGATCCTCCGCCAGCTTGGAAAGTGCGGCTTTGACGATATCATCATCAGCACCGGCTACCTCGGAGAACTCATCCACGCATACCTGCAGGGCCGAAATCGCCCCGAGACCCCCGTCCGGTTCAGCCACGAGAGCGAACCGCTCGGCACCATCGGCCCGCTTCACCTTATCCCCGATCTTGAGGATACGTTCCTCGTGATGAACGGGGATATCCTGACCGATCTCAACTACAGAAAGCTCCTCGACTACCACTGGGAGCGGAAAGCGCTTGCCACCATCGCCACCTACCAGCGGGATACAAAGATCGATTTCGGGGTGCTCGAACGTGACGGCCAGAATAAGATCTGCGGCTTTCGGGAAAAGCCGGTCTACCACTTCGACGTTAGCATGGGGATTTATGTCTTCCAGAGGGAGATGCTGGAGTTTGTCCCGAAGGATACGCCCTTTGGATTCGACGATCTGATGTACGCACTGACCGCGCGCGGCGAACCGGTCTACAGTTACCCTCACGACGGCTACTGGCTCGATGTCGGCAGGCCGGATGACTACGAGCGGGCGGTGGAGGAGTTCGAGAAAAACCCGGGCAAATTCCTGGAATGAAGATCCTGGTAACCGGTGCCTCGGGCTTTACCGGACACCACATGATCAGCCATCTCCTCTCCCTGCCGGGAACGCGAGCAGAGGTCTTCGGACTCTACAATGCAACTGCTCCGCACCCTCTTACCGGGTGCACGTATCTGCAGGGCGATCTCCGTAACCGTGACGAAACGAGAGCGCTTGTCAGATCCATCTCGCCGGATGCAGTTATCCATCTTGCCGGACTGAATAAGGGCACGCTCGACGATCTCCTGCAGGTCAACGTCGTCGCCACGCAGAACCTCCTCGATGCGGTAGTACAGGAGAGGCCTGACTCCCGGGTACTTGTTACCGGGTCGTCGGCGGAGTACGGCTATGCCGGCACGGCTCCAATCCGGGAGGACGCACCGCTTCGGCCGGTCGGTTCGTATGGCATCAGCAAGGTAGCCGAAGATCTCCTGGCACGGAGCTTCGCATTCACGCACAGCCTCGCTGTGGCCGTCGTCAGGCCGTTTAATCTCATCGGCCCCGGACAGCCGCCGTCGTTCGTCTGTGGCCGGATCGTCGCACAGGCGCTTGAGATCGAGGCGGGCATCCGGGATACGATGCTCCTTGGCAATACCGATTCCCGACGGGACTTTCTCGACGTCCGCGATACCGTCTCCGGATACCGGCAGATACTCTTCCACGAACGATTCGAGGAGCACTTTTCAGGGAAGGCCGTCAACATCGGCTCCGGAACCGCCACGTCGATACGTGAGGTTCTCACGTGCGTCGAGAGAGTTACAAAGAGAAACTACACGGTCGAAACCCCGGACAATCCGGGAACGGATCTCATCCCGACGCAGAGAAGCGACAACACCCGGATCACGACCGCCACCGGGTGGAGACCGTCTATCCCGATATGCCGCTCCATAGAGGATATGCTGGATCACGGAAGAGCAGCGGGCACCGGGGGCATACGATACTGATAAGTGAGTATATGCCGGTCTGGATATGATGAAGGATCGACCTATCCGCCTGCTTATCCTCGACTTCGACGGCGTCGTCGCAGAATCCATCGCCATGAAGGCGGAGGCATTCCGAAAGACCTTCTCGTTCGTCCCCGAGCACCTCGAGGAGATCGTCGCATACCACCTCGAGAACGGCGGCATGTCCCGCTACAAGAAGTTCCGGTACATCTACGAGAAGATCCTGCACGAAGAACTGACTCCCGAGCAGGAAGAGCGGCTTGCAGGCCGGTACGCCGGGCTGATATTCGATAAGATGCTCACCGTCCCCCTCGTTCCCGGCGCGGAGGAGCTCCTCCAGGAATGCTCGCGGGTGCTCCCGCTCTACATCGTCTCCGCAACCCCGGAAGAAGAGATGCAGGAGATCGCCCGCCGCCGGGACCTTGCGAAGTATTTCGTCCGGGTATACGGCTCGCCGAGGACGAAAGGCGAGTGCATCAGGGAGATCCTCGCCGCGACAGAAAGCTCTCCGGGAGAGACCCTCTTCGTCGGCGATGCCCCGCAGGACTGGGAGGCGGCAGGGGAGACCGGCGTCCGGTTCGTTGCCCGGGTCAAACCGGGCGACCCCGACCGATTCTCAGGGAGATCCGGAGTAGAGGCGGTCGTCGGCAACCTTCATGAGCTCCGGTCGTATATACGGGACGACATATGCTCATCCCGATCGCATACCCCCTGAACCAGCATCTCCCGGTTCCGGGGCGTGAGTCCGGAAGTCTACGCATCGGCACATCCCTGGGTTCACCCCAATCTCTCGAAGCTCCTCCGGCAGGAATGCCCGTGCCTCCACCTCTTCGGGGTCGACACCATCTCGATCGCCTCGACCGCATACGGTGCCGAGGCGGCGGCAGCACACCGGCTCTTTCTCTGCGAATCACCGCCGATCTTCGTCATGAAGGATGTCGACCTCTCATACGGGAGGCTCACCGAATGTTCCTGGGTCCTTCGCCTCTACCCGATCCTCTTCGACGACCTCGACGGTGTCCCGGTCATCGCGCTCGCCGAGATACGCGAACCATGAAAAAAGGTCAGATGATACCCATCTCTGATAGGCGGTTTGGGAGGTACTCCTTCGTCACGAAGTCAAGCCCGCGGCTTGCGAATGCCTGCTGTTCAGACTTTAGCTTCATCTCGAGCTGCAGGTTGATCTGCTCGCGCCAGTAGTCGGTCGCAAACCGGGGATCGGTCAGCTCCGATTTCAGCGCGGCCACGTCCTGCTCGGTGAGCTTGTCGGAGGGAAGGTTGTAATCCGAGATATCGCTCGGCTGCACACCGATGAACTGCGCCTGCGGCGTGGCCAGGCGTTCGGACATATGGGCGCTCTTGATCGAACCGTAGGCGACGCTGGCATATATCCGGTACGACCAGGGGTCACCATCGGTGAAGACCACGACCGGCAGGTCCATCGCCTCATTGAGCCGTCGGAGAACCCGCCGGGTCGACCGGGCAGGCTGCCCCTTGAGGTTCACCAGAATAGCACCGTATTCCTCGTCGAATCCGTTCTCCATGAGACGGGCATACATACCACCCGTCTCGATCGCGATGACGAACTTCGCATCGTGGTCGATGAAGTCGAGCGTGTCCACGTTATTCGGGATGGGGTAGCCCGCCTCGCCGACATTCTCCTGACAGTGGATCTCGCGAACACCCCGCTGAGTAGACTCACGGATCTGCAAGGGTCCGAAGATCGCCGCGCCGTCCTCTTCCGGCCGGAGGTGGAAGGCCTCCCGCTGCAGGTCGGTGAGGATCTCGAGGTCTTCGATAAGGCGGTTGCTCTCGTCCTGCGCCCCGAACTTCGCCCGCTTCCAGCCTTCAGAGATGTAATAGAGTTCTCTCAAGGTCGACGAGCGGCCTTCGGCGAGCTGCTGCTTTAAAAAGCCGATGACGTATGCCATCTTCAGGAGGTGGATAGCGCTTTTTTCGGAGTTCGCCGAGCGCATGCTCTCCTTCTCGCCATAGGTCCAGACCTCGCTTTCGTCGTTGTATTCGATATTCTGCTTCGTCCGCGTCGGCAGCCGGATGAACGGCACGAGACCGTCACGCATCTGGTCGTACCAGCCGTGGGCGATATGCACCAGTTGCTCTCGTGCACGAGCATCCATCTCTTTCCTAGACATCGAGATCCACCACCACTTTGACGTTGTCTTCCACACCGCGGAGATCGATGCTCCCGTCCCCGGTGCCGGAGTAGGTCACCTGCCAGACCGTCCCAGGTTCGAGACGGCACTTCCAGACCTTGTTGTACTCACCGTCGAAATCATCGACGAAATCGGGTTTTGGAACGGCGTCGCTTGCACTGTCCCGCGAGAGGTTGTAGAGGGTGAAGACGAGCTCGCGCGCCGTATAATTATGCACGTCGATACTGACCTTCCCATCGCACGTCCGTTTTTTGGCGACGAGCTTACGCATGATCTTTCCCTCGATCGGGGAGGTGTCGACAAGCGGCAGCTCCACGATATCGCTCACCTTCCGGGCGATCTCAGGGATGATCGAGCAGATCGCCCGGGCGCGATCATCCTGCAGTTTATTCCGGTCACGCCGGTTGATGTATGCCTTCAGCTCGCGCCCGAGTTCCTGGAGGACAAGGATGATCTCACGCTCGATCTCGGGGATCGATGCTATCGCATCCTTGCTCTCACTCGTGAAGGGGACGTTCGTCGAGGCCACATGCACCATGATGAGCGCCGGGCCGACGGGAAGACCCTGTTGCGAGAGCCCGTAGGACTTCCAGTTCACCTGCGAGATGCAGTTCGTGATCGCGCAGGCGCCCTGCTGGTAGAGCAGGGGGACACGGTTTGCGAACCGGAGGATCTGGGCGCTGCCCTCGGCCGGGAGTTTGCCGCCGTAGCCGATCGCCGCCTCGATGATGAACGAGTGGCCGGAGAAGACCGCGCTCGGGCGGGTGCGGGCCTTGATGAAATCGAGCTGGACTTCTTTCTCGAGGCCCTTCCTGATCAGGTCTTCACTGATCGGCGAGAGGCACTGCTGTGCGGGCGGAGCCGGGATCTTCACCTGCTGCATCGCCTCGAGGAGCCGCTTGAGCTCGTCGGAGTCGAGTGTCTTTGCCTTCCGCCTCGGCTTTATCTGTGCGAGTCCGAGTATCTCGTCTGCGGTCTTCCTGCCGACACGGGAGAAACAGTTCACCAGAAACTCATCGAGAGTATCGCTGTTCGTCGCCGCGATCCGCTTGAGCGCACCGAACTCGATCCCGTGGGGGTGCGGGAGAATCGCCTTCGGGCAGGGCGGAACCTCGCTGCTCACCCGCTCAAAGACAGTGATCTCGCCGTCGATATCGGCGGTGATGCGTGCGTGCGGGTTGACGACGGCGGTATAGCGGAGGTACTCGAGGAGCTTTTTCTTCGCCGCGAGCGTGCTCTTAAACTCGATCTCGATACGTGTACCGTGCGTCCTGTCCCAGTCGATCTCCTCGTCGACAAGGATGTCCGGCTCATTCGTCTCGGTCTTGATCATCAGCTCGAACCGGTGCGCCCGCACATCTGCTCCCGTCCGGGAGATGACGAGCGCCGGAACACCGGTCGTGAGCTGTGCGTAGAGCACCGCCGCGCTTATCCCGATACCCTGCTGCCCCCGACTCTGCCTTATCTGGTGGAACCGGGAACCGTAGAGGAGCTTGCCGAAGACGTAGGGGACGTTCTTCGGAACGATCCCGGGTCCGTTATCCTCGACGGTTATCCGGTAGACATCGCTATTGGTCTTCCTGATGGCGACAAAGATGTCGGGAAGGACTTCGGCCTCTTCACAGGCATCGAGCGCGTTGTCGACCGCTTCCTTGACGGTGGTGATGATTCCGCGCGTCGGGGAGTCAAACCCGAGGAGGTGTTTGTTCTTCTCGAAGAACTCCGCAACGCTGATGCTCCGCTGCTGCTTGGCGAGATCTTCAGCGATGACCAAGCCGGTTCACCTCGGAGACGGCATCCGCAAGCGTCATCTCCTGCTGCTCCCCGGAGTGGAGATTCTTGAGCGTGACGGTTCCCGACTCGGCCTCGCGCTTCCCGAGGACCACGGCATAGTCCGCAACCTTCGCCACGTGGGAGAGCTGAGCCCCAAGCCCCCGCTGCATCAGGTCGACCTCGGTTCTGATGCCGGCGTCCCGGAAGGCGGCGGCAACCTCGAACGCCCGGATGCGGGCTTCCGGGGTGCAGACAACGCCGACAACAGGCTCGTGCTCTACCGGGAACTCGCCGAGCGAGACCATGACGCGATCGAATCCTATGGCAAAGCCGCAGGAGGCCGCATCGTCGCCGCCGAAGAGGTGGGCGAGCCGATAGGTGCCTCCGCCGAGGATCTGGTTTTCGGCGCCGAGATTCGGCGCGAAAGCCTCAAAGACCATGCCGGTGTAGTAGTCAAGACCCCGCGCAATCCCGAAGTCGGGCGTGTAGGCAATATGCTGGGCATCGAGGATGGCAAACGTCTCCTCGATCCGCGCCCGCTCGGGGAGGTCGCCCGTCACGGCAAAGACCTCCGCCGGCGTTCTGCACGACGTCAGCGCGACGAGCGACTCGAGGAGATCGTGCTGCCCCTTCTCGGTGAGCCGCTCTTCAAGCCCGGCAATATTGTGCTTATCGAGGAATGCCATGATCGCCCGCTGCTCTTCCGCGGGGAGATCTCTGACAAGGTGTTTCATCGGTGCGAGGTGGCCGACATGGAGGTCGAACCGGACACCCGCGGCACGGAGGACAGCATCGGAGAGCATGATCGCTTCGGCATCGGCGGCCGCCGTATCGGCACCGATCAGCTCCACACCGAACTGCCAGAACTGGCGATACCGACCCTTCTGGGGGCGCTCGTAGCGGAAACAGTCGGCAAAGTAACACCACCGGAGGGGTTTTGGAAGCACCTTTGCCTCGTTCACGTACATCCGCAGTACCGCTGCCGTGATCTCGGGTCTGAGCGTCAGCTCCCGGCCGCCTTTGTCCTCGAAGACGTACATCTCCTGGATGATACCCTCGCCCGATTTCATCGTGAAGAGCTCGAGATGCTCGAATATCGGTGTGCAGACCTCACGGTACCCCCAGGCACGCGCCGTGCTGCGCATCCGCCCCTCGATCAGTCTGCGGCGTTCCATCTCTTCGGGTAAAAAGTCCCGTGTACCCCGTGGTTTCTGAAGCATTCCCTAAACTCCTGAATAATCTCTATTTCGAACCCTTATCTTTTCTGTGCTCCGCCTCTCCGAGGAATCGCTGCATCGTGCTTTCGCTCCGCCACACCCGTTCCCGCGAGGCGCGCCCCTGCAGAAAGAGAGCGGCGAGAACGAGACCGAGGCCCAGGATCTCCGCCCCATACAACGTCACGAAGAAGCCGGCAAGGCCAAGAGCGGAGAAAAGGACCCCCTGGTAAGCCGCGGTACGGTATCCGGCAAGTCCTGTGCGGGAATAGATCCGGAGATCGCGCAGCCACAGGAAAAAAACAACGGCAACACCGAATCCGGCGACATAAACAAGATAGGACATACGATGAAGTAATTATTATACCCGAACCCCTATTTTTGTTACTGACTCATGTCCCCGAATGCCACCCTGCGAGATCTCTTAAAGCAGTACAGAAACGGAACGATCACGGAAGACGAGGCCCTTGGCGCGATCGAAGGGCTTCGTATCGCGGCGGTCGAAGGAATGGCCCGGATAGATACCGGGCGGGCGGTCCGGTGCGGCATGCCCGAAGTGGTGCTGGCCGAGGGAAAAGACCCGGACGTCTTTGCCGAGATTATGATAACGCACACCACGGCCGCCGGCAGGTGCATTGCCACAAGAGTCTCGCCCGAGCAGGTCACCGCTCTCCGGGAACGTATTGGAGCGACCGCTCTCTCTCTCGATTACCGGGAGCCTGCGCGGGCACTCGTCCTGGCGCGAAAACCGGCTCCCGAAAAGAGCGGCGGTATCGTGGCCATTCTTACGGCCGGGACATCGGATATCAGGGTTGCAGAGGAGGCCCGCCTGATAGCGGAGGAGATGGGGTGCGAGGTTCGGACAGCGTACGACGTCGGGGTGGCGGGGATTCACCGCCTCTTCTCCGCCCTCAAAGGTCTTATCGGTGCTCATGTCTTCGTCGTCGCCGCAGGGCGCGAAGGGACGCTGCCTGCCATCGTCTCCGGTCTCGTCGACCGCCCGGTGATCGGGGTGCCGGTCAGCACGGGGTACGGCTACATGGGCGCCGGCGAAGCGGCACTCGCGAGTATGCTCCAGTCCTGCTCGGTACTCAGCGTGGTGAACATCGATGCCGGATTCACCGCGGGTGCGTTCGCCGCCCAGATCGCAAATATGGTGGCGGACGATGCGTAGGGGATTTTACATCGGCCGATTCCAGCCGTACCACAACGGACACCAGGCGGTTCTCGAAGAGATCGCGAAATGGTCGGACGAGATCGTCATCGGTATCGGCAGCGCACAACTCTCCCATACCCTTGAGAATCCCTTTACAGCAGGTGAACGGGTGCTGATGATCACGCGGGCGCTGCAGAGCCTTGACTGCCCGTTTTACGTCATCCCCATCGAGGATATCAGGCGGAACGCCATATGGGTCGCCCATGTCAGATCGATGACACCCCCCTTCGACGTCGTCTACTCGAGTAACCCTCTTGTGATGCAGCTCTTCCACGAGGCCGGCATGACCGTAACATCCCCGGACATGTATGAGCGGGCAACGCATAGCGGCCGGGAGATACGCCGGAGAATGCTCTCCGGGGATGAGTGGCAGAACCTCGTACCGCATGCCGTCACCGACGTCATCGATGAGATTGGCGGCGTCCGGCGCCTCCAGCAGATAGCGGGAACGGACGAATGAACGTATACGATAAAGGATATGGACGATGAGAACAACGCAACACTACCAGAATGAGTAACCTACACTGAGGATACGATGTTTCGGACACTACGCGATCTCTTCAGACGAGAAGAGGCGCCTTTGGAAGCTATCGAGATACGGCTCGAGGATATCCCGGCATGGCTCGATGCACGGGAAGCGACGCTCGATGAGGAACTCACCGGGAAGGTCGCCCCGAACCGGCAACGGATCGAGGCAGCCCTCTCGAGCATCAGGACGGCGATCGAGCCGCTCAGGACGGCAGGCGAGACCGCTGTGCCGCACCAGCGCCTCAAAGCGATATCCCGATCAGCGCTTCCGGAGTTTGTGAAGTCCGTCGACCAGATGCTCGAAAAACAACCTGCCGGCGATACGGAGGCATTCTACGCAGCGGCGGCCGGAGTCCTGAAGGGCTGCCTGCGGGCACTCAAGGGACAGGGAAAGTACATCGCCGCAGCGTATCCCGAAGAGATGCGCGACTTTCGTGCCGCCGTAAAAGATCTCGGCACCGAGATCAACCTCATGACGCAGGCGATCGCCGATTTTCGCGCACGGCATGCCGGAGTTGACGAAGCGCGCAAGAGCTATGAGCAGCTGATCCGGGTGCGAAGCGAGTACGCATCGGTTCGCGAAGAGTCGATCACGCACGCAGAAGAGACCCGGAGGGATGCCGCCCGGATCCGGCAGCTGGAGGATGCGCTCCGGGAGCTTGAGGGGAGCCCCCATCATGCCGCGGCACGGGAACTCGATCTTCGAATCCGTGCGGTTGGCGAGCGAAAAGAAGAGGTCGCACGAGAGTACGCCTCTATCAGGACACACGCCCTGCATGTATTCCGAAAGGCGGAGAAGGTTCTCGAGAAGCACCTCGACCACGACACGGCGGAGGAACTGCGCCGGGCGGAAGACGCACTCTCGGTCGCCCCCCCGGAGCATCCCGATGCCATCATCGGGTTGCTCACGCGGGTGATGCCGACAGTGATGGATCTCATAGGCCGGGGTGAGGTGGCACTGAAGAACCGGGAGGAGCAGCACCTCTTCTCGGATGCCGCCATCCTCCGAATAGAGCTCGTCCGCACAATTGCAGAGCATCGAAACCTCGATGCAGACATCGGGACTGCCGAGGCAGAGCAAAGAGCGCTCGCCGGTTACGCCGAAGAGCAGGCGGTTTCGGAAGACCTCGAGTACCTGCGCCGCCAGGCAGCAGAGAGAGAGGCCGGTGCCGCCACCCGGAAGGAACATCTTGCGGTGCTGCGTGCGTCCGCAGGAACACTCCTGGAGGATCTGAAGAGCAGGATGGCGACCATTGCAGGGAGGAACGTGACCGTCCGTGCAGGCGAGCTCCCGCGGATACCGGAGTGAAGAGAAAGGGAACCTTGTTTACGGTTTCCGCTCCATAGGGAATATGGGAAGGGTCAATGATCACAGAGAATACTCTACCGCGCTCGCCACCCGGGCCTCATGCATGGCTTACAGTCCCCGCCGTCTCCATCGGCGGAGTCCTGATCGGCATCCTGCTCACCTATCTTCAGGTGCCCTCTGCGATACTCATCGGGGTCGCCGGGTGCGTGATCGCATCGTTCATACTCGGCTATATAGCCTACTCGAAACCGAAAAGGGATATCGTCTCACTGTTCGCCCCGCTCTACGCGGTGATCATATTCCTTATCCCGAACGACTTTTCAAACGGTCCGGTTATGCAGACACTCTATGCCGTGAGTATCAGCATCCTTGCACTCCGGGTTGAGAAAAGGTTTAGTAAACCAATGCATCAGGAGAAGACGATGAAGCAGTTCTTGAATGAGTATATCGCACGTATCGAACCGATCACGAAGAGCATCGACGAGGAGACCGGGCACCGTTTGGCATCCTCGCTTCTGACGTTCAAGTTCGGCCTCTATAAAAACGCGATTGTGAGATGCGACGAGGCGCTCGGGCGACTGCGCGAGACCGGTACGATGCCGGGAGCCCTTGAGGCGGCACTGATGATCGTGCGCGAGCGTTCGGAAGACCTGGCCGAGTCGCGGGTAACTCCGGCACCGCACTATACCTTTGCCGAGTCCGACGCAGAAGCGCTCGCCATCAGGCTTCGACCGGAGGATATGCAGGACAAGGCGGCACTCGACCTTGATAACGCCCTAGTTCTCCTGTATGCCGTGAGCATCGAGACCTCTCCGGAGGATGAGCAGGCGCTCGAAGAGCACCAGCGATTCGTTATCCAGATACTGGAAGCCTACAAAGAGCAGCTTGCCGAATAACCCTCCGGCAGAGAAACCCTGCGCACCACCTTTTTTCAGGGAACGATCGGGAGAGCAGAGGCCGGGACACAAAAAGGGAAGAGCGGGATCGTCAGAGCGAGTCGTAACTGACCGAACCGAACTCGTCGGCAAGCGCGCTGATCTCCTTGACGCCGAACGCGGTCTGGACGGTCGTCATGTCGAGGTCACGGGCCGCATCGCAGACATAGTCAAGGATATCGATGGAAAGTTCCCGCTTCTGCTTGCTCTTTCTCATCTGGTCGAGCAGGAACGTCATCTGTTCGGGAGGCTCCATCCTGAGTTTGGCGAGGCTAATGACGCACATATAGATGCGGGTGAGGTTTCTATCCTGGCCGGTAATCGTCTCGAAGAAGTTCCGGATCACCTGTGCCTGGAAGACCTCGCCGCTCATGCTGATCGATTATTCTCTCAATCAGGTATAAATATCTGCTGATACGCGCCGATCCTGTCTGACAGAACTCCCTTCATTTCCGGACACTGACGATCTTGATGATATCGCCGTGCTGCAGCTCGTGGGTCTCCTTTATCCGCATATTCTTCCGCGCATCGATAGCATAGAGAAACCCGTCGCCGATATCGGTATGCACCTGGTACGCGAGATCATGAGGCGTCGAACCGCGCTTCATCAGGAACGCATCAGGGAGTACCCGTCCCTGTCCGTCGGTGAGCTTGTGTTCGTCTTCGACCGGGTAGACGACGATCATATCCAGAAGATCAAATACCGCTCTATCGAGCGCCTGCTGGACACCGGTGCCCCCGAACTGTTTCATGAAATCGGCGATCTTCATAATCCCCGCCCGCTGCGCCGCGGTGAACGGTGCATCGGAGTTTATCGTAAACTCGGTATCCCCGGGGAGATAGTGCAGATACTTCCCCTCTGCAGCCATGCGAAGTGCAAGCTCTCCGGCGGCGCTCGAGAAGATCACGCCGTACTGCTTCAGGTTTTCAAGAAACTCCGCCGGCGCCAGATCAGCCTTGTTCGCGACAATCTCCATCGGTTTACTGGCGGCGACAAGATGCCCGCAGAACGTAATCAACGCTTCTTCGCTCGCCTGCCGGAGATCCGTATCGATCGCAGCCTCTGCCGCCTTCACGTCCTCGAGGGTCACCCCAAGTCCTGCAAAGACGTCCACGATAGCGAGCAGGAGTGAGAAGTCACGCTGCTGCGCCTGCCGCTGCAGCTTCGGCCAGTGCTTTCCGAGAATACCGTAGACCCACATCGTCATCTCATAGCGGAGGAATGCGATATCTCCTTCCGGGTTGTGAGAGCCGACGTCCACCGGGTTTCCTTCCGCATCCGTACCGCCGCTCGCATCCACGACATGAAGAATGGCGTCCGCCTGCCGGAGGTTATCGAGGAACTGGTTGCCAAGCCCCCGCCCTTTGTGAGCCTCGGGTACGAGACCGGCAACATCGATAAGGCCGATCGGAATAAACCTGACACCGTTCCTGCAATGGGGGCACGCAACCTCGAGCTCGCGGCAGGGGCAGGTTGCCCGCACATATGCAACCCCGTGATTCGCATCGATCGTCGTGAACGGATAGTTGGCAATCTCTACATGTGCCAGTGTCGCTGCCTTGAAAAAGGTCGATTTTCCGCAGTTCGGTTTTCCCGCAATCGCCAGTGTGATCATCATTAGGCTCCCCGCGGCCGCACCTGCAGGCGAGAACGGTAGAATGTTCATCCCGCAGTGCCGCGTATCGTATATACTGTTTGGCGATACCCCATTTATTTTGCGAGGGTGTCCAGAGCAGTTCACCTCCGTCTTATACCATGCTTCCCGGTGTCGGTATGACTCATGCGAAAGGGGAACGGTGAAGAGAAGATTCCGAATCAAAACCGGCGGGGCACGCTCGCTCCGGGCCTCCGGAGCAGTGGAACTAAAACCACCGGGCGGCCTGGCGTTCATGAAAAGAGGGAGATTCTAGTAGTAGTGCGGACAAATCTGATACCATGGGCTTTACAACGAAAAATATCCATTATTTCGATAGCCCGGGCGAGCAGAACACTGAAGATGCAGCCCGGTTCGCCGTGGAGCGAGCCCTGGAACTTGGCCTGTCGAGGATTGTCGTCGCCAGTGCCTCGGGAAGGACGGCGCAGGTCTTTCACAAAGCGATCGAAGGCACCGATCTTGAACTGATCGTCGTCACCCACGTTGTCGGATTCTCCAGGCCGGGTGAATGGGAGTTCTCATCCGATGCGGCAGAAGACCTTCTCGCAGGCGGCGCGACCATCGTCACCGGCACCCACGCGCTGTCGGGTCTCGAGCGGGCGATCTCGCGCTCCCCGAAACTCGGGGGCAGTTCCCGAACCGAAGCGATCGCAGAGACGCTCCGGCGCACGGTCGCCGTCGGGCTGAAGGTCGCCGTCGAATGCGTGCTCATCGCGGCCGACCAGGGAAAGGTTCGGATCGACGAGGAAGTCGTCGCCGTCGGGGGCACCATGAGCGGAGCTGATACCGTCTGTGTCATCCGTCCTGCACATACCGCCTCGTTCTTCGACCTGCAGGTTCGTGAGATCGTCGCCATGCCGAGAGATCGCTGATCCGCCATGGTTCTCGAGTCACTCACCGAGGCTGCCGGGCTTCTGCGCCGGCAGCCGATCCTCTGGTCTATCGGCCTCGTGATGGGAGCGTTCGCTCTTCTCGACATTGTCCTTCCGGTTTACGGCGGCAGTTTCTATGCAGAACCCCTGGCACTCTTCCAGGTCGTCACCCTTCCGTTCCTCGCTGGAGGGGTGTACGGTGCGATCAAGACGGGAGACTACACCCCCGGATCGTTCCTCACCGCGGCAAAGACCTACTACTTCCGGATACTCCTTCCGGCGCTGGTCGTCCTCTTTGCAGCACTCTTCACCGCGCTGCTGCTGGCGGTTCCCATCGCCCTCATCGGTCTTTCCGCAGAGAGCGAACTCGCCGCCTTCATGATCCTCGGGGTCTTCGTGCCGTTCGTCTTCTTCACATTTTTCTACGATACGGCAGCAGTCTTTGAAGATCGGAAGGTGCTCGACTCTATCCGGAGGAGTGTTGAGTTCGTCATTGGTTCATCAGGCAGCGTGGTTCTCTTCTACATCATCAACATAGGGATCCTGCTTCTCCTCGGATTCCTCGGCCTCTTTGTCTGGACGCTCCTTCTCGCTCCGGAGCTCGAACCGCTGACGCAGCTCAACACCACCGAGATTCAGGCACTGATGCCGCAGGACATCCTCTCCATGATCGGGACGGGCGGCATCTGGATCTCGGCATTCGTCTACGCCCTGGTGATCACGCTTGCGACAAGCATCCTCTACACGTACAAAGCGTGCCTCTTCCACCGGCGTGCGGCAGGGGTCGTGACTGTAGAACAGGGCGAGTACGACGAGAAAGGACGCTGGTACAAATATTAACATCTATTTTTCGCTTTAGAATCAGAAAAGGAGATACAGACCCATCGCCGCAACACCGCCTGAGAACGTGGCGGTGAGATTCGTCCCCGAGTTCCCGAACGTCCCCCGGTTCTCGAGCGTGGCGCCGACGAGGCTGTCGACGTTCGTTCCGATAAAGCCGGCGATGACCGTGACGATTACGAGCGGGGTATCGGCGACTCCCATGGCATATGCAGCCGCCGCGACGACTGCGGCCGCCGCAACAGAGACAACCTCTCCTCGAACCGTCACCCCGCCGTTCGTCCCCCGGGGAACCGGTTTGAGCGTTGTGATCAGGTAAGGCACCCTGCCGGTCATGCCGATCTCGCTTGCAGCCGTATCGGCCGCTGCCGATGCGACGCTCCCGAGGAAGAGAGCGACGAATGCAGGTTCTCCCGTGATGCCGTAGAGGATCGCGGCGCCGGTTGCAACAAGGCCGTTTGCGAAGACATTGAAGTATCCCCGGACGCCTCCGTGAGATTCGGCAACGCCAATCGATGCCTTATAGTCGTATTTGTAGCGCGTTGCCGCCGCCCCGACGATGAAGAACGTGAGCATGATCAGGAACCAGCGGACGTCGGCGAAGACGATAAGGATGATGCCGATCAGAGCACCGGAGAAGAGGCCGCTGATGTCGGCGACACGGAGACGGTAGGAGACGTAGCCGAAACCGAACGCGATGATAACCGCAACCAGAAGAAGCGTAATATCGACCTGAAAACCGATCTCCGCAAAAAGCGACATCGTCATCGCGACGCCGAGCGCCTCGATCATCAATGCGTCGTCGCGCTCCCGGAGGGCGGATCGAAGGAGCGCCGCGACGACGACGCCCATCAGGACGATTAGCGGCGTGAGATGGTCGAGATAGAACATGATCGGCAGCGACACCGCCGACGCCGCCACGATATGGTACAGATACGACCGTTTACTCTCACCGCCTGCCCGGAACGCGAGCTCGCCGAAGACGACGATCGCAAGAGTAGTTGCAAACACGAAGAGAGAGAGCCACCCGAGCCCGTAGAGAACTGCAAGGGCAATGATCGAGATCGAGGCGTATTTCGTCTCGCGAATCAGGAAAAGAACGAACGAGAATGGGATGATAAGCATGGAGAGCAGCCAGTTAGGCTGGAGCAGTGGAGCGAGTGCAATAAATGCGAATGTGAGCACCGATGCCAGCACAAGCCCCAGCAGCTTTGTCATTCATGTACGTTTGGTGCTTGTACGAAAAAGCCTTTAGCCTCGGCGACTTCCGGACGCCGCGTCTTCACCGGAAAATGTACATTCGCTACGCTCGTTTCCGCACCGAATCTGAGAAGACGGCCGTTCCCGAAAGGGCGAGCTTCGATCACTATATTTCGTTGCAGGAGAGAGAAATAGGAGAGCTGAATATGTCGCCGTCAGATCAAATACCCAAACAGTACGAATATGGTGAGGTGGAGACCCGCTGGCAGAGCATCTGGCGGGACGAGGAGAATTATTTCAATCCGGACTCCTTAAAGCCGCGCTTCATCATCGATACGCCCCCGCCTTACCCTACCGGCAATTTCCACATAGGGAACGCACTCAACTGGTGTTATATCGACTTTATCGCCCGGTACAAGCGGATGCAGGGGTTCAACGTCATGTTCCCCCAGGGCTGGGACTGCCACGGCCTGCCGACGGAGGTGAAGGTGGAGGAGACCTTCGGCATCACCAAAAACGACGTTCCCCGGGAAGAGTTCCGCACCATGTGCCGCGACCTGACGCTCGGCAACATCGCAAAGATGCGCACCACCATGCGCCGGCTCGGGTTCTCCATCGACTGGAGCCACGAATATATCACTATGATGCCGGAGTACTTCGGCAAAACGCAGCGCTCTTTTCTCCAGATGCTCAAGGCCGGCGATATCTACCAGAGTGAACACCCGGTAAACTTCTGCACGCGCTGCGAGACGGCCATCGCCTTTGCAGAGGTCTCGTACGAACCGCGCAGGACGAAACTCAACTACTTCAACCTCGACGGGATCGAGATCGCAACCACCCGTCCGGAACTGCTCGCCGCATGCGTGGCGGTGGCGGTTCACCCCGAGGATGAGCGGTACCGCGGGCTGAAGGGAAAGCAGCTGAACGTGCCCTTCTTCGGGCATGCCGTTCCGATCATCGAAGACGTCGCCGTCGACCCCGGATTCGGGAGCGGGGCTGTGATGATCTGCACCTTCGGCGATAAGACAGACGTGTACTGGTGGAAACAGCACAATCTCGACCTCCGGAAGGCCATCGACCGCCAGGGGATCATGACCGATGCCGCCGGACCGTATGCAGGCTTAAACGCCGCCGAGTGCAGAGAGCGGATCCTTGCCGACATGAGAGAGTCGGGCATTCTGATCCGGCAGGAAGATCTCGAACAGCGGGTCGGTACCTGCTGGCGGTGCAAGACACCGATAGAGATCCTCTCCGAACGGCAGTGGTTCGTGAAGATCCACCAGGACGAGATCCTCGAGTCCGCACGGAAGATCAGCTGGACACCCGAGCATATGTTCACCAGGATGGAAAACTGGGCCGAGCAGATGGAGTGGGACTGGTGCATCTCCCGGCAACGGATCTTCGCAACGCCCATCCCGGTCTGGTTCTGCCGCTCCTGCGGCGAGATGATCCTCCCGTCCGAAGAGGAACTGCCGATCGATCCCACCGTCGACAGACCCGCCGGGCCCTGCCCGCAATGCGGCGGGACGGAATTTGAAGGTGAAGAGGATGTCCTCGACACCTGGATGGACTCCTCGATCTCGGTGCTGAACATCACCGGGTGGGACGGAACCGGCGTTCCCGCCCTCTTCCCCGCCCAGATCCGGCCTCAGGGTCACGACATCATCAGGACGTGGGCGTTCTATACGATCCTGCGCGCAAAAGCGCTCGTCGGCAGCCACCCCTGGAACGAGATCCTCGTCAACGGCATGGTGCTCGGCGAGGACGGGTTCAAGATGAGCAAGAGCAGGAACAATATCATCGCCCCTGAGGAGATCGTAAGCCAGTACGGCGCCGATGCTCTCCGCCAGTGGGGGGCCGGCGGTGCGGCGACCGGTTCCGATATCATGTTCAACTGGAACGACGTCGTTGCCGCGTCTCGTTTCCAGACGAAACTCTGGAATATCTTCCGGTTTGTCCTCGGACATATCGCCGGAGAGGAGGGAGAGGCGGGACCGGTCACCGAACTCGCCGACCGCTGGCTGCTCGTTCGCCTCTCGGAGACCATTGCCGAGGTTACTGCGGCGATGGACGGGTACCAGTTCGACCGGGCGCTTCGGGCAATCCGCGAGTTCGCCTGGAACACCGTTGCCGACGATTATATCGAACTCGTCAAAGGACGGCTCTATGCGGACGATGCCGGCAGAGCAAGCGCCGTCTCCGCACTCAGAACGACGATGGACGCCGTCTGCCGCATGCTCGCTCCGATAATCCCGCACTTTGCGGAGGAGTGCTACTCCCATCTTGCCGGGACGAGCGTGCACGGCGCCGCCTGGCCTCTGGTTACCTACTCAGACGACGCAGCCCGAAGAGAGGGCGACCTCGTTGTAGGGATGGTTGCGGAACTCCGCCGGTACAAGCACGATGCAGGGATGGCGCTGAATGCACCGCTCGGGCATGTGACAATCTATACCGCAGAGCCGATCGACGACGGCGGAGATGCGGGACGGGCACTGAACGCCGACCTGCACTGGAGCACCGAGACACCGGATCTCGAAGAGGTCGTCAGCGACGTCGAGTTCAATATGGCGGTCATCGGCCCGGCACTCAGAAAACAGGCAAAAGCATTCATGGACGCGGTGCGGGCACTGCCGCCGGAAGAACTCGTCAACCCTCCGGCGACCATCCCCATCGCCGGAGAGGAGATATCCGTGCCCCCGAACGCGTTCACCCCGAAGGTGACCTACCGGGTAGCAGGAGAAGATGTGGAAGTCCTGACTATCGGGGACGTGATTGTGACGATCGGGCGCACTGCCTGATCTCGTCACTCACAAACCGACAGATCTCTTCTTTTTCGAGCAGTGCATCCACCAGCACAAACCGCGCTGGATCGGCAGCAGCAAGACTCAGATAGTTCTTCTGCACCTCTTCGAGGATCCGCGCATCTTCGAAGTATTCGCGCGCCTTTTCCGTCCCGACCCTTGCGAGCGCTTCATTCACCGGCAGCACGAAGAGAAACGTTCTATCGGGACGGATCGACCACCCGTCGTGAATCTGCCGAAGCCAGCCGAGCGGATCCGGCAGAGCGTCCGCGAGAACGGCCGGCTGGTAGGCGAACCGGCTGTCGGAGTAGCGATCCGAGACGACGAGACGCCCCGCCGCGAGTGCCGGTTTTACGACGGTATCGAGGTGTGCCGCGTGGTCGGCCACGAAGAGCAGCGCTTCTGCAATCGGATCCATCCGCTCCGCCACCGCACGCCGCACCGCGTCGCCGATCCAGGTGGCACCCGGCTCGCGGGTGAAGATCGGCTCGATGTCGGCAAGCGACTCCCGGAGTGCGGCGGCAAGCGTGCTCTTCCCGCTGCCGTCTATTCCCTCGAGGGTGATCAGCACGGCTTCCCGCTCCTGATCCAGGCAAGGGGAATCGAGCCCCGGTGAACAGCAGTCGCGACGATGGCGCCGTCGAACCCGAGATCGGCGAGTAGATAGATGTCCTCGGGCCCCGCGACGCCGCCGCCGTAGAAGAGGCGGCCGGGGTAGCAGGATCGCATCTCTTCGAGATCTGCTTCGGCAAGCCCCCCCTCCGTCCCGACAGCACCGATATTGAGGAGGATGCAACCCTCAAACGGCATCGCACGCACTTCCTTAAGAAAAGCGGCAGGTTCGATCCCCCACGGGATGACGCGGCCGTCCCGGATGTCCGCGCTCAGAAACCCTCCCGGATATACGGCCAGCCCCTCGATGGTGCGAGCAGCCGTCTCGGTGCCAATGACCGACGTCACACCGCCGGGCTCGGTGCACTCGCGGGGTGACCGACACCCCCGGTCGAGGTAACAGCGTTCCACGAGCGGTGCAATCTTCCCGACCAGATCGTCGTGCGGCCTTCCGCCCCGGATACGGTCGAGATCCGCGATATAGAGGAATTTCGGGCGGATATGTGATACGTACGCCACCGGCTCTGCCGAAGGGGCAAGCCCCCAGGTCAGCGGGCGGTAGCTCTCCCGCTCCCCTTTCTTTCCGTGTACGACCTGGCCGCCGGCAAGATCGACTGCGAGAATCAGTTCCATGTCCTCAACGTAATCACTATTAGGATGCAGGATCATTAATTTATATGCAATTACTCGTCAGTCCTAGCAGTATTGAGGAGGCACAGAGTTCCCTTTCCGCTGATATAATTGACGTTAAGAAACCGTCAGAAGGATCGCTGGGTGCAAACTTCCCCTGGGTCATCAGGGAGATCAAGCGGATAGCAGAGAACAAGCCGGTCAGTGCTGCGATCGGGGACAATGAGTACAAACCAGGGACCGCGGCTCTTTCGGCCTACGGAGCCGCGTGTGCGGGTGCTGATTTTATCAAAGTTGGCCTGATGTTCGACGGACTCGATCGTGCCCGCGAGGTCATCGATGCGGTAACCAAAGCAGTGAAAGGTGATTTTCCCGAAAAGTATGTCGTTATTGCTGCGTACTCGGACTACGAGCGCATGGGAACCATTTCGCCGTTCGCAATCAGTTCGCTTGTAGCGGATGCCGGCGCGGATATCGCCATGGTCGACACCGGGATAAAGGATGGAAAGAGCACTTTTTCGTTTATGGACGAAGAGGCCCTCTCCCGATTTACCCTGCAGAACCGTGACCTCGGACTGAAGACGGCTCTCGCCGGTTCGCTGAAGTTTGAAGATATCGATGCCTTAAACCGCATAGACCCGGATATCATCGGTGTCCGGGGAATGGTCTGCGGTGGAGACCGCTCCGATTCCATCAGGGCGGATCTCGTCGATAAGGCGATGAGAATGATCGGGTGAACTATGTACCTTAAAAAATTGAATCTCGAAACAACATTTACTTTCGACGATGTGCTCCTCGAGCCTGCAGCGTCGTATATCGAGCCAGACGAGGCAGACGTCCGCTCCAGGTTCTCGCGGAACATTCCTCTCAACATCCCGCTCGTAAGTGCCGCAATGGATACGGTGACCGAAGCGCGAATGGCGATCACCATGGCACGCGAAGGCGGCATCGGGGTCATCCACCGGAACATGCCTCCGGAGCGGGAGGTCGAAGAAGTCAGGATCGTCAAGCAGGCGGAAGACCTGATCGAGCGCGAGGTGCTCACGGTAGGGCCGAACGCAACAGTCGCCGATGTCGAGCTGCTGATGCGGCAGTACGGGATCGGCGGTGTCCCGGTGCTCGAGGAAGGACGGATCATCGGTATCGTGAGCCGTCGTGACATCAGGGCTATTCTGCCGCGCAGCGCTGCTGCGAAGGTTACCGATTTCATGACGAAGAGCCCGATAACGGCGACCGAAACGATTACGATGGAGTCGGCACTCGAGATCATGTACGCGAACAAGGTCGAACGGCTTCCGATCGTCAATGACGACGGGAACCTGCTCGGGATCATCACCATGCGGGACGTCCTCGAGAAACGCCAGTTCCCCCGCGCGAACCGTGATGCGAACGGCAGGCTCCGGGTCGCGGCAGCGGTCGGGCCCCACGACTTCAATCGCGCCATGCTGCTCGCAGAGAGCGGTGTCGACGCCCTCGTCGTCGACTGTGCGCACGGTCACAACATGAAGGTCGTCGAGGCAGTCAAGAATATCAAGGGAAGTGTCGCAACCGATGTGGTCGCCGGCAACATTGCGACGAGGACAGCCGCAGAAGCCCTTGCGGATACGGTCGACGGCCTGAAGGTCGGTATCGGACCCGGCTCGATCTGCACCACCCGGATCGTTGCCGGGGTCGGTGTTCCCCAGGTCACGGCGATAGCAAACGTCGCCGAGATCGCGCACCCGGCGGATGTGCCGGTGATAGCCGACGGAGGGATCAGGTTCAGCGGCGATATCGCAAAGGCGATCGCGGCCGGCGCCGACAGCATCATGGCAGGAAGTCTCTTTGCCGGCACGGATGAAGCTCCCGGGAGAGTTACCACGATCAAGGGGCGGCGGTATAAGCAGTACCGCGGCATGGGATCGCTCGGCGTGATGAGCGGTGGCGAATCGAGCGACAGGTACTTCCAGAAGAAGGAGATTGGCCGGACGAAGTTCGTTCCCGAGGGTGTCGAGGGTGTTACACCGTATGTCGGCCGGGTTTCCGACGTCATCTACCAGCTGGTCGGGGGGCTGAAGTCCGCAATGGGTTACACCGGATCGGCGACGGTGGCGGATCTGAAGCGGAACGGCAGGTTCATCCGGATCACCGCAGCAGGCTACGGAGAGAGCCACCCGCACAACATCATGATCACCGATGAGGCGCCGAACTACCGCCTCTTTGAATGATCTCTTTTTATATTTTTATCACTTACATTAAGTAAAGATGCTTGATGGCAGCGAGGTTTCCCGTCTCCTGGACATCCTCGGGAACCGGAATAGAAGACGAATAATAGAATTATTGCGTCAGAAACCGTGTTTTGTGACTGAAATATCTGAAAGGCTCGTACTCAGTCCGAAAGCGGTAATCGAGCACCTGCAGATGATGGAGCGGGAGCAACTGCTCATCTCCTGCCAGGACGAACGCAGGCGAAAGTATTACTATCTCTCGCATAACATCAATGTCATCATAGACCTGCAGAAGCAGGACGGGGTGACGCTCTCCCTATCAGACGGGGACAAAACGGCAAAGTTCGTCGGATCCCTCCTCCTCTTCAGGCGGCTGATACGGGCACGCGATGATCTCCTCAGCAGTCTCGAAGACCTGGAGCGGGACATCGGGGCGAAGGTCAACGAGATCATGCGAACCGGGAGTGACATCCTCACGAGTGAAAAAGAACTCGATATAATCCTCGCGCTCTCCCACTACAACCTTACCCTGGAGGACCTTGAGGAACTGAGCGGCCTGTCCATGGATGAGCTATCAAGAATACTACGAAGCCTCATCGAGAAGGGGCTTGTTGAGCGAACCGATACAGAGTACATGATACGTGGTGCCCATGGCAAGTAATCCATACGACGAAATGTTCCGCAATATTGCACGACTGATGGAGCGACTCTTAAACGATCTCCCGACGGGAGATCCACGGGTGATCGGGTTTACCATCATCGCAGGGCCCGGCGGTATGCCGGAACCCTTCGATATCGACGACGCGGACGGAGAAGAGACAGATGTAGAGGTGATCGAAGGAGAGGACTGCATCTACATCACCGCCGAGGTGGATACTCACGCCTCAGGCAAACCGTACGTGACGTTCCAGAGCGACTCGGTGACGCTCTGCACGGGAAGCGATGAAGAAACGGTGATCGAACTCGACTGCGAGATCGACGCTTCCCATAGCTTCTATAATGTGCAGAACGGCGTCATCGACGCAGTCTGCCAGAAGAGCAGACACATCTCCGCAACCTCGTGAAGACCCGCACAGGCAGACGAGATACCCTCCCGCACAGGGAGGGGTACCCGACCTTTTTTCCTACCATCCCAATGACACGGCACGTTATCGGCCGCGAGCGCGGTGCCTGCCTCGACAGGTGCCTTCTCTATCAGCGATACCATCTCCGACGGTTGGGAAAGGGCAGCTGCAGAGTGAAGCAAACCTTCATCTTCTCCCGTTCCCCATGCGAAAATCGGGGCCATGGAGAGGAACGTTCTACCCGGATATCTCACCCTGCACGAGAGCGGCGAACTTGCGGAGCGGGCAGAGGCAGCCTGCGAGCTCCTCGGCGACTGCACCGTATGCCCCCAGCACTGCCACGTCGATCGGATAGGCGGCGAACACGGCTTCTGCCGCACCGGTTCCCGGGCGATGGCCGCAAGTTACGGCCCCCATTTCGGTGAAGAGCCGCCGCTTGTCGGGAGGAGCGGCTCCGGAACCATATTCTTCGCGGGTTGCAACATGCGATGCGAGTTCTGCCAGAATTTTGAGATTAGCCAGTGCCGTGCGGGATACGAGATCTCATCCGAGGAACTTGCCGGGGCGATGATGCGCCTGCAAGAGCGGGGCTGCCACAACATCAACTTCGTCTCCCCGTCACACGTCGTCCCGCAGATCATCACTGCAGTCGATAGGGCGGCCTCGCTCGGTCTCGCGGTACCACTCGTCTACAACAGCGGCGGCTACGATGAGGTGGACACCCTGCGCCTTCTGGACAGCGTCATCGACATCTACATGCCGGACGCGAAGTACGGCCGGGACGATGTGGCGCTGGATCTCTCGCACGCCCCGGGCTACACCGGATATATGCAGGCGGCCTTGAAGGAGATGCACCGCCAGGTCGGCGACCTCGTCGTCGACGAAGACACTATCGCTATAAGGGGAATGATCATCCGGCACCTGGTGCTCCCGGAGAATCTGGCAAACAGCGAGATAGTGATGAGGTTCATCGCGGAGGAGATATCGCGGGACTCCTACGTCAACATCATGGCACAGTACCGCCCGGCGGGGCGAGTAACAGAAGAGGAAAGGAGCCCGATGCTCACGGCACTGCAACGCCCGATCACCGGCGAGGAGTACCGGTATGCAGTCCGCTGCGCAAGAGAGAACAGGCTGCATCGGGGATTCTGAAAGGAGCGGCATCTGAAGCAGACCGCATGTGGACATAGCCATTCATCAGCCTTTCCTGGCATCTCCCGCCCTTCCCTTCACAACCATGGGAGCATCCCGGGCGGGCGTCGGGAGGCGCCGGACAGAAATCACCTGAACGATACCGACCGCAAAACCGATACTCCCATCAGGGATTGTGATAGATAGCCATGATACAGGTGATGCCGCTGTCCAAAGGAACCGTCACGTCTGTCAGCGACCAGGGGAAAAGAGCGAGAAACGAGGATGCACTCTTTACCGGCGAGGTAGGCCGATACCTGATCTGTGCCGTTGCAGACGGGCTCGGCGGCCACGCGGCAGGCGACGTAGCGAGCACGACGGCGATCCGGATTCTCACCGAGACCCTGAAGGAGTCCCTCCCGCACCCCGACCCCGCCGCCCTGCTGACGATAGGATTTCGGCGGGCGAATGCCGGGATTTGCCGGTACAACCAGGAGAATGGGCTGAATGCAGGGACAACGCTGACCGCCGCGCTCATCGACGAGGAGAGACTGTGCCGGATCGCCACGGTCGGCGACAGCAGAGCATATATCGCCACCGGGGATGCTATCTGGCACACGAAGGATCACAGTTACGTTCAGGAACTCGTAGATGCAGGAGTGATCAACGCGAGGGAGGCAATCGGCCACCCCAAGAAGAACATCCTGACACAGGCCCTCGGCCTCGCCGAGACCGTTTCGGTCGATACATACGAAAAAGACCTCCGAAACGCCACGCTCCTGCTCAGTACGGACGGGCTGCACGACTATATCCCGGAAGAGCGGATACGGAAGATACTGCTCTCCGGCGACCCGCGCGAGGCATGCAGGCAGCTTGTTGCAGCAGCAATAGCGGGGACAAGCAGTGATAACATCACTGCCATCATCGCCCGGTTCTGTTAGAGAGGCACGCTATACGGACCCGGAACCTATCTCCAGGAGGGCGGCCGCGATCGCATCCCGCACCCCCTCACAGGGCTCCATGTCGAGAGCACCGGAGAGTGCCCGCGCTGCCTGCTCACCGCCGATCGCGCCGAGCGATACGGCGACACTCCGCCGGACATACTCGTTCTCGTCGCTCTGCAGGGCGATCAGAAAGGGGACGGCACGCAGATCACGTAGTTTCCCAAGGCCTTTCGCTGCCATATACCTGACATGATCCTTCTCGTCGCCAAGAGCGGCTACGAGCGGGTCGAATCCCGCAGGATCGGCGATCAGCCCGAGCGCTTCCAGAGCACGATAGCGCACTCTCCAGTCCTCGTCACGGAGTGCCGGAGAGAGCGCTTCCATGGACGGAGCGCCGATCGCGACCAGCGACCGCACTGCCTGAGCCCGCACCCCCTTCTCCGGGTCGCGGAGCCCCGCAACCAGAGAGGCCACCGCTTCGCGGCAGGGGAGGCCTCCAAGGAATATCGAGGCCATCCTCCGGATCCTTTCGTCCTCGTCTGTGGTCATCGCCTCCTGCAAAGCCTGTATACCCTCCTTCTCAACCGTAAAGTCCCTGTCCGAGCGATATGGTTCCGTGCCTCTCTCCATGTGGTATCACATCCTTTGTACTTCTGTGCTGTTTCTTCATACTGTACCGGCGATAGGTAATGAACCTCCCGCATTCGTACTCAGGAGCAGGCTTCGGGCAGGGAGCGGGAAGAGATGAACGATCCTCATCAGAAGATACAGGACTCAGTGGCGCAGTTCAAAAGTAGTTAAATCCTCCGGAAATGCCCGGAGGAGGAACTCAGATCAGTTCAGACAACGATACGGCCATAAATACGGCCAGACTCCCAAAAGCAATGATTGCAAGGGCGATGATGATATACCCCATGCTGTTCAGGAGGGCATCCCCGGTGTGCAGGTGTACGAGACCGCGCATAGGAGTCCATACTCCACATACACGTATTTATACCTTTGCCCGGCGGCGGAGGTTTCGCACAACCTCCCGGAATAAATGGCGTCAGCACGGCAGCCAGGAGCGATGCAGGCCCCGTCTCAGAAACCAGGACAATTCCTGGAGATCATCGCCGCAGTGTACGGACGCCGGAACAGAAAAGGAGCCTGACGGCACGTGCTGTTCGGCAGGCGCGTACCCCGACGAACACAGGAGCAGACCTGCTCTTTAGGAGGGTGGAACGATACAGAAAATGCAGTGAAAAACAGAAAACGCCCAGGACGGAATTCGAATCCGTGTCGACGGCGTGACAGGCCGTCATGATAGGCCACTACACTACCTGGGCTCCAATGATTGAGATCCCGCTTCCGGATGCAGACCAGAGACCTCGCGGGAGCAGGCCTGGTTCTTAGGAACGATACATGAAGTGCAGTGAAAATGGAAAACGCCCAGGACGGAATTCGAATCCGTGTCGACGGCGTGACAGGCCGTCATGATAGGCCACTACACTACCTGGGCTCCAATAATTGAGATCCCGCCTCCCGGATTCGAACCGGGGACATCGCGGTAGCCGCGCAGTTCGCCGGAGCGGCGATTCTATACTACAGCCGCGCACTCTACCAGTCTGAGTTAAGGCGGGACACTGCGCTACTAATGTATGAAGGCGTTGTTATTAAACATATCGATTATGCTTCCCCCATCTGCGCCGGAACTGCCATCGCCATTTATATATGAGAGGATTCAATGGTTATGAATGAAACGCATGAACGCCGACGCAGACGCGTACGCTGATGCGTACTGTCTTCTTCGTCGCTAGCCAGGCGCACAAGAACATTACTGTTTTCGACACCACCCTCAGGGATGGTGAACAGACACCGGGCATCTCGTTCACACGGGAGCAGAAACTCGGTATTGCACAGCAGATCTCGGACATTGGAGTCCACATCATCGAAGCGGGATTCCCGGCCTCTTCCGGAGCCGAAAAGGAGATCGTCAAAGCCATCCGCGAGCTGCCGCTCTCCGCGAACGTCTGCGGACTTGCACGGTCTATCACGGCCGATGTGGACACCTGCCTCGACTGCGATGTCGACATGGTTCACGTCTTCATCCCGACATCCGACATCCAGCGCGAACATACCATCCGGAAGAGCCGCGAAGAGGTGCTCGAGATCACACGCTCGATAGTCGGCTACGTCCGCGACCACCTCGGTCAGTGCATGTTCTCGGCGATGGATGCCACGAGGACGGACTGGGACTATCTTATAGAGGTCTACCATGCAGCCGTCGAAGGCGGCGCAACCGTCATCAACGTCCCCGATACGGTCGGCGTCATTACACCGACCGCGATGAGGGAACTTGTGACCCGCATCGCCGGAGAGATCCACTGCCCCATCGACGTCCACTGTCACAACGACTTCGGCCTCGCAGTGGCGAACACCATCGCTGCGGTAGAGGGCGGCGCCTCACAGGTGCAGGTGACGGTCAACGGCATCGGTGAACGGGCAGGGAATGCGGATCTCGCGCAGACGGTGATGACGCTTGAGTCCATCTACGGTATCGGTACCGGTATCGCCACCACGAGCCTCGTCGAGACCTCCCGCCTGGTCTCACGCTATGCCGGCATCCAGATACCGCCCACCCAGCCGATCGTCGGGGAGAATGCCTTCGCCCACGAGAGCGGCATCCACTCACACGGCGTCATCACCCGCTCGGATACCTTCGAACCCGGGATCATGACACCCGAGATGGTCGGCCACCGGAGGAGGCTGAAACTAGGAAAACATGCAGGCCGCCACGCCGTGCGGCAGATGCTCGCCGAGGTGCACCTCGAACCGGAAGATGCTCAGCTCGACGAGATCGTGCACCGAGTGAAGATTATAGCGAGTAAAGGGAAACGAGTCACCGACGCAGACCTCTACGAGATCGCCGAGAGCGTCATGAAGATCCGGGCCGATGCGAAGGTCATCGAGCTGCAGGATATCGCCATCATGACCGGGAATCACCTCATCCCGACTGCAAGCATACGAGCGACCGTGAGCGGCGTGGAGCATAGTTTCTCGAGCATAGGTAACGGCCCCGTCGACGCCGCGGTCAGGGCGATCCTCGGCATCATTCCCGCACCCATCCACCTCAAGGAGTTCCATATCGACGCGATATCAGGCGGGACGGACGCCCTCGGCCACGTCACTATCGCCGTAGAGGATGCACGAGGCAGAGTCTTTGAGGCCAGCGGCTCGAGTGACGACATCGTCCTCGCATCGGTCGAGGCGATGGTCAACGCTATCAACCTCGTCTGCCGGGTATCGGATACCAGAGAATGAAAGACACCAGGCGAGCGGCCGGCACCCGGCCACCTCGCCCTTCAGGGCGATTCAAAAAAAGTGAGCGATTTAACTGGCGCTTTGAGGCTTTCCTTCAAGCGCACCCTTGATCTGGGTCGAGAGCTGCTCAAACCGGCTCTGAAGCATCTTCTCCTGTTTCTCAAGGGATTTGATGCGGAGGTCGAGCGTTTCGATCTTCTCGTTTAACGAGGATATGACCTTATCCCTGCTCTGCTGCATCATGACGTTGCCGACGCTCATGTAGACGTTCGCATCCTCCGGCACGTCACCGAGGTCCTCGACCGCTCTTCTAGCCTCACGTACAGTCATCTCATACTGTGCCTTCTGCGATACGATCGTCTGCAACTGCTGCTGCATCTGCTGCAGCATGGCAAGCTGGTTCTGGACTTTTGGCGGAATATTATCCATGTTCACCGATCTCCTCTATTATACAATAGTATTTCTTCGTGCGTGCGATAGGAACGGAGAGGGATCTACGCTGAATGCGCACCCCACCCTTTGCCTACATGATAAGAATCTCCATACATTAAAAGATGAGGATTGATCACCGCTCTCCGGCTATAGAATCTCATAGCGCCCGACGCCGGTCGTCATCGACCCCTCCGCCGGCTGCCACCCACGGCTCTCTCCCGTGAGCGTGAGCACGGCACGGTCGCGGAACTCATTGCCCGACCAGCCGAAGACGAACCACGAATTCGATCCGGTCAGACTGACGGAAACGGTCACCTCGGTATCAGGAGCCGCCCCGTACTCAGCGAAAAACGACGTCTCGTAGTCGTAACAGGCAGGCGGTTCCTGCAGCTCATGTGGAAAATCGCAGCGACCCTCTGTCAGATTAACCTTCGGCAGAAGAACCGTGCTGTTCCCGACAGGGCAGCGGGTATCGATGAGCTCGTCCGCCTCCGCCTCAACGATGAGCCTGACAGGCACAGGGACGGGCAAAACCCCGGCAGCAGGCGTCGGGCCCTCCTCCGGATCTGCGGGAACGGGAGCAGGCCGATACCCCGGTTCAATCCGTCCGGCAGTAATCTTCAGAAAAGTCGCTTTCCCGGTGCCGTACACCCCGGTCTGCCAGCCATTCGGAAGGCCGTAGACATCCCCCCTCCCGAGATCTGTGACGACCGGCGAACGCCCGCCGTTGTCGGGCAGCGGAAGAAACAGCGTCACGTTCGAGAGCGAGGCGTCGGTCTCAACGGTGACCTCGTATGTATATGTGCTTGAAAGCGTTCGCTCGTACATGACCCCTGCGTAGCCAAAGAGTCCGATGAACCCTCCGGCCAGTACGAGGGCGATACCGAGTATCAGGATGAGATTCTGAAGTGCCCGATCCATGCCATCACCAGAGAAGAACGCTCGCCGGGAACGTATCAGTCAATGTTGGACGGAGAAGCGAAAAAATGAACGATCCGATACAGTTCAGGACTTTTCGCCCTGCACGAGATCCAAGACCTCGTCCGCAACATTGATGAGCCGGAGCCAGCTGTTCAGGGCGGCTCGCAGCGCGGCCGTATCCGCGGCGGTGATCAGAAGCACGAGAGTCGTATCGTCTTCGAGCCATACCCGGGCAGTCGAACGGCCGGCGACATCCCCCTGCTCCTGGCATATCGAACGGTAGAGTGAATCCGCGCCGGTGCCGGTAAACCTGAAGGTTGCCGAAGAGCTCATGGCTCCGTCAGAGTGAGGATATAGTGTTTCCGCTGCGTCCCATCAAACTCTATCGTATGCTCCGGGAGGTCTTCGGCGTGGGAGACCGCGATGTGATCCTTCAGGTCATCGAAGACCGGGCGGTCGGCCACGTACAGACCTCGCCGGATCGTCCCCTCGCGGTATTCGACGGAGAACCCACTCAAGGAGACAGTGGCAACAGGCGTATCGTCACCGTATACCTGTAAAAGAAAGATGCGGCCTTGCTTGGAGATGACGAGCGCCGTCCGATCCTCTGCGAGGAGCTCGCTCATCCCCATCTTGCCGCGGGTAAAATACCTTCCCCCGAGGGCAAAAGCCATATCCCGCGCTAACGACCGCACTTCGGGGAGCGGTTTGCGTGAAGTGGTGACGACCGTCATCTGGCCTTTAAATCTTTAATTCCGGCTCCATGCTCTTTAAAGAGGATACGATGCCCACAGTAGGGACAACGGATATTTATATCGATATCCACTTTCTGCTTGCACCGTGCGCATTTGTAGGCTGCCAAACCGATTATGCCTCCTTCTGCATCGCACGTTCAATGCTCCGGGTGGCGACACGCATCGTCGGGGTCTCCGGCACATAGGTGCCACCTGCGAACTTAAACCCGCACTTGCGGCATTCCCAGATACCGGTTCCCTGCCGGCGCACAGCGACCTGATCGCAGCGCGGACAGCCGTGAAGGGCACGCGAGACCTTCTCGATCTCGTTGACTCTCTTCCGGATGAATCTCCCATACCGCGGTCCGAAACGACCCGAACTTCCGACAACCCTTCCTTTTGCTCTCTGTTTGCGTTTTGCCATTCCGCACACCTCTGATATGTCCTTTTATATTTGTGTTTTCGATTAATATAGTTAATCACGATTCAACGATCCAGAAGTTTGACCTCGGCATCCCCCTTCGATAAGCGGTTTGCCAGGTCGAAGAACTCCTCCTGGATCCCGGCAGGGATTCTGACGACGCAGATCCACGACCCGTCCTTCTGCCATTCGTTCTGCTCGATAGTAGCAGCCGACTGAATCTCCCCGAACGCACGTGCCGCATAGTCCGGCGGAAACCTCACCGCGATGCGGATCTCCTCGAACCGTATCGGGAGGATAGGCCTGAGTGCCTTAACCGTCTCCTTGACAAGCTCGTCGAGGTGCTTGAACGGGTCGATGTTGACCTTTACCTGTTCCATCGCAAGTTCGATCCGCTGCGGGGGGTGGGGGAGATTAGTCTGGGGATTTATTGCATTCCGCGCGATGAACGTGACGACCTGACGGCGCTTCTCGACGATCATCTGACGCCGCTGTTCGGCGGTGAGGTGGATATCACCTTTCTGGATAATCCGGCGGGCGATCGGCTCGAAATCCGTCGTGGCGAATACCTTCAAAAGCGCCTCGGCGGAGGCCTTCTCCGCATGAGCGGCGTTTGAGAAGACGTAGTCCGCGGCGACCACGTCCTCAAGGTCGACCGGCTCGCCGTGTCTGACCGGCACCGCCATATCGGGGTCGACGAGCACCTCGAACCGCTCTCCGTGGCTCTCAAGCCGTGCCACAACTGCCTTGTCGAGGGGGATCATACAGGACCGACTCACTGCTCGTACTTGTCGACGAACGCTTTTACCTCATCGCGCTCGAGCTTCCGGAAGGATTTCTCCTCCAGGGAGACGATGCCGATCTCGACGGTGTTAACATCGAACTTCCCCTCGGTCGCGGCATGGAGAGCCTTGAGGCCGAGCTGAACGGCATCCTCGGTGGTCAGATCTTCCCGGTACTCGTCTTCAAAGACCTTCATGACCGCAGGGCGGCCGGTTCCGATCCCCGTCGCTTTATACTCAAGCAGCGTACCGCTCGGGTCGGTCTCGAAGAGACGCGCTTCGTCTTCACTGATACCGGCGATGAGAAGAGCGGTACCGTAGGGACGGGCGCCCCCGAACTGCGTGTAGACCTGCATGTGATCGCAGAGCTTCTTTGCGAGAACCTCAACATCGATCGGCTCGTCGAAGGAGACCCGGTTGATCTGAGCCTCGACACGCGCCCTGTCCACGAGAGAACGTGCATCTCCGACGAGGCCGGAGGATGCCACACCGATATGTGCATCGATCTTGAAGATCTTCTCGATGGAAACCGGCTCGAGGAGGCGGGAACTTACCCTCTTGTCGACGATCAGCACGACACCGTTACTGCACTTGATACCGACAGCGGTGGTGCCGCGTTTAACTGCCTCCCGTGCATACTCGACCTGGTAAAGCCGTCCGTCCGGGCTGAATACGGTGATTGCCCGGTCATACCCCATTTGATATTGTGGCTGCATTATCTCTCCTCCAAATCCGTTTCGGTGAAAAACAATAACTTCTGGTCTTTAATACTTTTTTCAACCAAATCAACCTTTTGACGGGGATAGCGGTACACGGTAAAATATTTTTCCCCGATTGTGCACTCCCCCGTCTCCGATACCGGACGGACGAGCCTGATCTGCCGCTTCAGTGCATGGACGGTGCCGGAGACGGCAACCGCCCTCATAACGGCGGGGCGATCCCCGACAGAAATGACCGTGGCGAGGGCGGTGATGATCTCGTGCTCCGAACCCCGGCGGCACCGGACGATCACGAACTGATCGTCACAGTAGATGATCGCCGGCTGCGCAAGCCCCGTCACTACGTCACCGAGGAGTGCGGTTGCCGCGTCGATCATGGACAGGTAGATCTGTTTCTGATCCCGGCAGACTCCAACGGGAGCGATCCGGACGAGAATGTATCGCCGCTTCTGTCGCATCACCGGCGGCCGCGGCCTCATTCAATCACCTTCACCGGGCGTTCCGGTTCGAGGAGCCGCGAGACGGATCCAAGAGCGGCGCGCACCTCCTCATCGGTCATGCCGAAGAGCGAGCAGAGCAGGTGCATCTCCCGGACAGAGCGCTGATCGAGGATCGACCGTGCGTTACTCGAGAGAGTCAGCGGAAAGCCATAGCGGCGGTGCAGCATCAGGAGGTCGGCATACCGGTGGAGCACCTTCTGCCTTCCGACGCCCCGGTAGTGGACGATCGGGTACAGATTGATGTCGACCGCCACACCCTTCTCCGCCGCGGACCGTGCCGTCACATGGTCGAAGGAGTTCTTAGGCGTTTTGTAGATGTTCCGGAGCACCGAAACCTCCCTGACAGTGACGACCGCCCGGTTAAAGGCGAGGTCGCCCGCGTTGACGAAGACAAGATCGGCCGCCTCCCCTGCCCGTTTTGTCTGCCTGAGCACCTCTTTGACGGACGATGCACTGATGATGCTGCCGCGCAGAACCGAAAGGGCATCCGAGTCGGCATAGTTCCCGTCGATGGAGACGAGACTGTCAAACCCGAGTTCTGCCGCTTCAATCGCCATGCGCCGGATCGAAGAATCACCGGCAGGATAGGGGCATACACTTGCGTCAGTGGCGTTCATCGGATCTGTTCGAAAAAAAGGGTAATTATTTACCGCGGTTTGCATTGGAGCGGATGCTCGGGCGCGTCTTCTCCGTGCCCCTGCCCCGTGTGCTCATGCCGCGTCCTTTCATACCTGCGGAGGTCTTTCCACGCTCCGCACGGCCGCGGTGAACGGGATCTGTAATCCAGGAGAGCCTTCTGTCGCTCCGGATCGAGGGGTGGCTGCCGTCGACGAGGATAACCTCGTACCACTTCTGCCGTCCGTCCTGACCAACCCAGTAGGAGTTTAAGACCTCCATATTCGGGAACTTACGGGATGCACGCTCTTCGGCAATCCGCTGCAGGCTCTTGCCCGGCGTGATCCGGCGCATACCCATGCGGGCGGTTCTGCGTCCGCGGACGTACCGGGACTTCCTCCGACCTCCACGGCGGACTTTGACTCGTGCAACGACGATTCCCTGTTTTGCCTTGTATCCGAGCGTTCGTGCACGGTCGATACGGGTGGGACGCTCAACGCGTACGATGCTTCCTTCGCGCCGCCAGACCTGCATCCGCTCCCAGAGGAGGCCGCCGACCTCGGACTCATCGGGGCGTTTCCATGCCTCACGTACGTAGGCATACATTGATTTTGCCATTGTTTCTTCACCTCAGGTTCAGCGTTTCCGCCACATTCCTTTCCCGGGACGAATCCCGTGGTTCCTAACAGGTCGACAGGAGACGATATAAATGCTCGTATCTATTCGAACAGGGAGAGGAGGGGCGCCCTACTGCCCCTTTCTCTTCTCAACCACGCGGATCTCTTCGATCCTCGTGACCGGATACTGCCCGTCTTCATCCTTCTCGGCGGACTTGACCATGTCCCAGATCGTCAGGAGGGCGACGGAGACCCCGGTGAGCGCTTCCATCTCGACACCGGTCTTCCCGTATGATTTTACTCCGGCAATCGCCTCGATGTACCCGTCCCCCTCCTCAAAATCAACAGTGATACTCCCGAGGAAGATCGGGTGGCACATAGGAATGATCCGTGACGTATCTTTCACCGCAAGGGTGGCGGCCACCTGTGCCGTCGCGAGCACGTTTCCTTTCAGAGCCTTCCCTTCACGGATAGCCGTAAGCGTCTCCGGCCGGAGGTAGATCTTGCCCTTCGCGATGGCCTCCCTCGTTACATCCGCCTTTCCGGTGATATCGACCATATGAGCGCGGTCACCCCTGATATGCGTAAACTCAACCATAGTTCTTCCTTACGAATAATTCGCCGGGGATATATTCAACAAGATCGGTCGCGAGCATACCATTGCCCCGGTGCCCGGCAGCCGCCGTTCCGGCGCGCCCGTTGACGTATGCCGCAAGAGAAGCAGCCTCGAATGCCGGAAGCGTGCAGAAGAGCGCACCCGCCAGACCTGCAAGGACGTCACCCGTCCCGCCGACGGTCATTGCCGGCGTCCCGGTGCGATTGAACCGCACCCGGGTGCCGTCGGATATGATGTCGACAGCACCTTTGAGGAGAATGGTGCCATTTGCTGCGGCTGAACGCACCGTGCGGGCACGGGAAGCGAGATCTCCGGGGATATCGCCCCCCGTCATCCGTGCAAACTCCCCGGCATGCGGCGTGTAGATAGTCTCGTCCGCCACCGGCAGAGGGTGCCGGAGGGCGTCCGCATCAAAGACCGCCCGTGCGGCATTTTCGGCGATCACCTGGACGACGGCGTGACTCTCCGTGCCAAGACCCATCCCGCAGACGACCACATCGGCACGATCGACGAGCCTCATGATGGTCTCGAGGTGATCTTCCGTGATATGCGTCCCTTCGAGCCGCTCGTAGATGAGATCGGGCATCGGGATGAAGGCGGGAGAGGCGACCCGCACGATATCGGCTCCACCCCGGAGAGCGGCGAGAGCGGCGAGGTACGGCGCCCCCTGGTACGGCCCGCCGCCCACAACCAGCACCTCGCCTCCGGCACCCTTGTGAGCCGACGATGCACGTTCCGGGAGAAGCGTCAGGTCACCGGGTCCGACATAGCACTCCGCCTCGAGCGGAATGCCGATATCCACAATCTCCGCCCCTTCCTGCTTCGGCCGGTGGAAGGAGCAGATCCGCGTCGCCCGGATACCGGGCGTGGGGAGATCCGCGGCAACGATCGGTACACCGCTCCCGTTTGCGAGTTCGACGCAGGCACCGAGCGGTTCACGAAGCGTGCCACCGGCCCCTGTGCCGAGGAGTGCATCGACGATGATATCCGCTCTCTCGAAGAGGCGACGGAGTGCCAGGACGTCCGGCGTGCACCGGATCGGGTGCAGGGTAACGGCGCTATGCCGGAGCAGCAGGAGTTCTGCAGCAGTCTCGGGCGCCATCTCCCCGGATTCCAGGTAGATAACGTGCACCTCGGCGACCGACCGGAGATACCGGGCGGCGACCATCCCGTCGCCCCCGTTCTTCCCTTTTCCACAGAGGATCAGGACATTATCCGGCCGGTATGCAAGCACTGCCCCGGCAAGCGCCCGTCCCGCGCTCTCCATCATCCGGGAGGAGGAGAGACCGAACGCCATGGCATTCTCCTCTATCGCCCGCATCCGGGACGCACCGACCACACCGCCCTCGCAAAACTCACGCAGATCTTCAGATTTCACGTTTCGACCACACCCCGGCAGCTATAGAGGGTGCTATGAGCGGCATGCCATAGAAACCTTGTGAATCCGAAATACACCGTCTTGCCAACCCACGGGGTGATACCAGAATTTATTGGCAGACAGGACCCATACTCTAAGGAGATGGGACTCGGCGACGATATCAGGAGAGGCGCAGCGACCATACGCGATGCGGATGAGGTGACGATAATCTCCCATATCGACGCCGACGGTATCAGTACCGAATCGATTCTTGCACAGGCGATCTCACGGGAGGGTATCCCCGTCAGATCCGTCTTCGTCCGCCAGCTCGAGCCGATGGCGATGCGGCACGTTCCGAAGGATGCGTCGCTCAAGTTATTCACCGATCTCGGAGCAGGTCAGCAGAACCTCCTCGAAGCGCACGGCCTTACTGCCGAAGAGGTGCTGATCGTCGACCACCACGTCAGCCAGCCCTGCGAGACGGAGTATACGCAGGTCAACTGCCTCGACCACGGGTACCAGAAGATGAGCGCCGCCGGGCTTGCATACATGCTCGCCAGGGAACTCGACAACGGCAACATCGACCTTGCCAAACTCGCCGTGGTGGGAAATGTCGGGGATATGATGGCCAGGGAGGGGTGCGGCCTCGTCGGACCCGCACGCGAGATCGCGCTCGACGGGGCGGCCTATGGCAACGTCGTTATCCGGAGACATGATCTCAACTGTTACGGCACCTCGACCCGTCCCGTCCACGTCTGTCTCGGCTACAGCGACGACCCCTACATCGCCGGGATCAGCGGCAGCACCAACGCCGCCCTTCGCTTTCTCCAGAAGCTGAACGTAACGCTAAAGGCGGACGAAGGGCGCTGGCTCGTCTGGGAGGAACTCTCCTTCGAGGACAAGAAGACGATCATCAGTGCGCTGACCCAGCAGCTCGTTGCCCACGGGAAAGAGACCGGTCGGCTCATCGGAGAGATCTACCTCTTCCCCGACGAACCGGAGCGGACGCCGCTGCGGAACGCCTCCGAGTATGCCACCCTCTTAAATGCCTGCGGCCGCTGGACGCAGCCACGGATCGGCAGCAGCGTCTGCCGGGGAGACCGCGGCACCGCCTACCAGGACGCAGAGAGGATGCTCACCAATCACCGTGCCATCATACGGGAACTTCTCCAGTACATCCTCGATACGGGCGTTACGGAACTCACGCACCTTCAGTATGTCCATACCGGCGATCGGTTCCCCGACACGATCGTCGGGATAGGAGCGGGCATGGCCCTCTCGAAACTCGACTGGCATAAGCCCATCCTGATCATGAGCGTCATGATCGACGATCCCGAAGTGACCAAAGTATCCGCACGGACGAACGAGTGGGCGCTCTCCCGGGGCGTCGACCTCCAGGATGCGATGGTGCGGGCGTCGGAGGAGGTCGGCGGTGCCGGCGGAGGGCACCGGATAGCGGCAGGTGCGTATATACCAAAAGAGAAGGAACAGGAGTTTATCAATCGTGTCAATCGAGTGCTCGAAGAACAGTTTACTTCGCAGAGTTCGCACCATTGCTGATTTTCAGTTCGGCAACGGTGCAGGTGCAGCCGTCTTTCCCGACGAGTGTGAGTTTCAGCTCTCCACCACAGGGAGGATCCGCCAGATACTCCTCGGCAAAACCCGCCTTGCTACCGTCCGTGCACAGGACGGAAGGCTGACCCTCGGGTATGCCGGAGCATCGCGCCTCATGCCCGCATGCCGGGCACCTGCATACCGCGTGACGATCCGGGAGGATGTAACGCCTTTTGTCGCGGCAGGAAAGAACGCGATGGCAAAGCACATCGTCGGGGCAGATCCCGGCATCCGGGCGGGAGATGAAGTACTCGTCGTCGGAGACGGCGATACGCTCGTTGCCACCGGTGTCGCCCTCCTCGGCGGGGCGGAGATGCTGGCATTTAATTATGGTGTAGCGGTAAAAGTACGACAGGGAAGGGATTTCGAATGTTTCCAAACATAAATCCAAAGAAAATGAAGCAGATGATGAAGCAGATGGGCATGGAGATGGAGCAGATAGAGGACGTCGAGAAGGTCGTCATCTATACTCCAAACGGCAACTACGTCTTCGACAACGCCGAAGTGGTGGCGACGAAGATGCAGGGTGTGACCACCTATCAGCTCACCGGCGACGCACGGTTCGAAGAGGCCGCGCCGGAGATTCCTGCCGAAGACGTAGCTCTCGTCGCCTCCCAGACGGGCGTCACCGAGGAGGCTGCACGCGCCGCGCTCACCGAGACCAGGGGCGATATCGCCGAAGCCATTCTGAAACTTGCGCAGCAATGATCGAGGAAGGCGAACGCCTCCTCCTTGTCGGGGAGAAGCGGGAGTATTATGTAAAGGCAGGGGCTGGAGAACTCGGCACGGACCTCGGGACGCTGGATCTCTCGACACTCGTCGGTGCGTCACCCGGCGACGTCATCAGAACGCACAAGGATGTGGCATTTACCATCCTCCGCCCGCGGCCGACGGACTTTTTCACCCATGCCAGGAGGAGCGGTGCGCCGATGCTCCCGAAAGATATCGGCATGGTGATCGCCTATACCGGCATGAACCGCCGGGACGAGGTGCTCGATGCAGGAACAGGGAGCGGCATTGCAGCCATATACTTCGGGAACATCGCCCGCAAGGTGGTCACCTGCGAAGTGCGGCCTGAGTTCGCAGCGCTTGCAAGAAAGAACGTCGAAAGCGCCGGTCTTGAAAACGTCGAGGTGCGCGCCTGCGACGTCTTAGAGGCAGGCGGCCAGTACGATGTCGTCCATCTCGATATGGGTCTTTCGGCGGCGCACGTCGAGCACGCGTACACCCTGCTCAAACCGGGCGGCTACCTCGCGAGTTACACGCCGTTCCTCGAACATACGTTCATCGTCCTCGATGCGGCACAGTCCCTCTTCCGGGACGTGCACGCCTACGAGTGCATGGAGCGGGAACTCGTCCGCTCAGGGCGGGGGACGCGGCCGTCCACCAGGGTCGGCCACAGCGGATACATCACAGTCGCCCGAAAATAGTTTCAGCACCGTCTCCCTTTTTCTTCGCGCAGGGGATGCTCCCATCCGGTATAGCCGCAGTAGATGCAGCAGTCTCCCCCGCAGTGCGAGCATTTCCGTGACGGTTGCAATACCATGACAACGCCCTTTTTATTGCAGTAGAGGCACCCGAGCCCCTCGCAGTGGCAACAGGTCTCGGGTGCGTACTCGCCTTCGATCTCCGGCATTTCACATATCTCCGTTCAGGTAGGTTGTTTCGGTATCTGACAAAGGTTGCGATCGGAGTGTGTGGATGTGCCATCACTCTATTATGGGGGAGGGCGATACGTTATAGAGGACATATTCCGTGAGAGAGAATGGAAGAAAACGCCGATCCTCTCACCTGCTGCCCACGACTCCCCGGAAGATAAGGCATGACGAACCATATCATCTCGATCAGAGATTATACACGGAGGGATATCGACTATCTGCTTGAGAGGGCAGGCGAGTTCGATACCCGCACATACGACCGGCACGCTCTCGAAGAGAAGCTGCTCGCCCTCCTTTTCTTTGAGCCCAGTACGCGTACCAGGATGTCGTTCGAGACGGCCATGGCACGGCTCGGCGGCAAGTCGATCAGCGTCGACAGTGTCGAAGCAAGTTCCATCGTGAAGGGAGAGACACTTGCCGATACCATTCGGGTGGTGAGCGGCTATGCCGACGCCATCGTCCTCCGGCACCCGAAAGAGGGAGCGGCCAGGCTCGCGAGCGAGTTTGCAACCGTTCCGGTCATCAACGCCGGCGATGGTGCAGGCCAGCACCCGTCCCAGACCCTCCTCGACCTCTACACGATACGCCAGTCGATGCCGATCGACGGGATAAACGTCGGGATGCTCGGCGACCTCCGCTACGGCAGGACGGCGCACTCACTCGCCTACGCCCTCTCCCTCTACGGGGCGACCATACATACCATCGCGCCGGGAGGACTCGAACTCCCGGCGAATATCCTCCACGAACTGCGCGAGCGGGGGATGGAGGTCATCCAACACGACGATGTCAGCGATATCGTCGCAGAACTCGACGTTCTCTACGTCACCCGCATCCAGCGGGAGCGCTTCCCCGATTCAGCATCGTACTACAACGTTGCATCGAGTTACCGGATCACGCCGGATCTCCTTGAGGACGTGCAGGAGCATCTGATGGTACTGCATCCGCTGCCGCGGGCGGGCGAGATCGATTCCGGGGTGGACGGCCTTCCATATGCACGTTACTTCGAACAGTCACGAAACGGGGTGCCGGTCAGAATGGCACTCCTCCACGAGGTGATGAAATGAACGACGAAGCGAGTCCCGTGAAAGGCCTGCTCATCAGCCCCATCCGGAGCGGCACCGTGATCGACCATATCACTGCAGGCGAGGCGCTCAATGTGCTGAAGATCCTCGGGATCACGGGGTCGACGACGGAGTCGCTGAGCGTCGCGACCAACGTGGCAAGCCACCGGATGGAGAAGAAAGATATCGTCAAAATCGAGAACCGCGAGCTTCGTAAAGAGGAGGTCGACCGGATCGCTCTGATCGCTCCGCAGGCGAAGATCAACATCATCCGGGAGTATCTGGTCGTCGAGAAGAAAGGCGTCGAGATCCCGAAGATCCTCCGGGGTGTCGTCCGCTGCCCGAACCCCGGTTGTATCACCAACACGAACGAGCCGGTGGAGAGCACTTTTGAGGTGCTCGAAAAAGGCCTGCACTGCCTCTACTGCGACTGGTGGATCAAGACCGATATCGCAGGCCACATCATCTGACGAGCTGACCGCACGAGTCGATCTCGCCCCGGTAGATCCGCGTGCTCGAGATCCTTCTACCGTCTTCGGCGAGCACGCAGCTGATCTCGTGAATATCCACCTTTTTTCGCCCCCGGTTCCTACGGAGTTCGTTTATCTCGACGGCGACGGGGAACGTCTCCTCCGAGACGACGAGAGCGTCGAAATCCGCCTCGAGTGCAGAGCCGTAGCGGTCGGAGAGCGGCTCGATCATCCATCCGGCCGCAAAATCGTTCTCCCGGATGAACTCCTCGACGTCACGTCTCCGTTCCTCGAACGGCCGGACGGGATGGATCTTGCTTCCTGCAAACTCGTCGGTCGTTATACCGATCGTCACAAGGCCGTCCTGCCCTGCAACCTGGAATGAACGGGTGAGCAGCTTACGGTGCCCGGCGTGCAGGGGATCGAACGTCCCTCCGACCATCACTCTCATGATGCAGAATGGTTGTCCTTGGTGAGCCTTATGGGTAGTGATCCGGAAAGGCTCGTCGGCCACCCCGGGCGGCGGACACCACGGAGAACTGCATCCGGCCTTCCACCCTCCGGAATGGAGAGCATTTTGTATGACCGCATCGAATAGTAGACGTACTATGGAGAGCGGCATTGTTGCAGGTTCACGGGTCTTCATCGCCGAGAATGCAACGGTCATCGGAGACGTCACGCTCGGCGACGATGCGAACGTCTGGTTCGGTGCAGTCGTCCGTGCCGATAAAGACCGTATCGCCATCGGGGCGGAGTCGAATATTCAGGATAACGCCGTCGTCCACACGACGACCGGATACCCGGTCACCATCGGCTCGCAGGTCTCGGTCGGCCACGGCGCCATCCTGCACGGCTGCACGATCCGGGATCGCGTCCTCGTCGGGATGGGGGCGATTGTGCTGAACGGTGCGCTTGTCGGTGAAGGCTCCGTCATCGGCGCCGGGGCGGTCATCACCGAGGGCAAGGAGATCCCCCCCGGATCCCTCGTCCTCGGCGTCCCGGGTAAAGTGGTGAAGGAGACGACCGACGAGCAGCGGCAGGGCATCGTCGCGAATGCGCGATCGTATGTCGACCTTGCAGGGAGGTACCGGCATGGCTGAGATAGCGGTTATCGGGGCGGGCGTCGCAGGCATCCAGGCGGCTCTCGACCTTGCGGATCACAATATCCGTGTCCACCTGATCGAGCGCGAACCGACGATCGGCGGCCACATGGCTCAGCTCGACAAGACCTTTCCGACGAACGACTGCTCAATGTGCATCCTCTCGCCAAAGATGGTGGACGTTGCACGCCACCCGAATATCACCATTCACACCTGTGCCGAAGTCGAATCGGTCGTGGGAGAAGTGGGGCGGTTCACGGTCACGATCCGCAAGCACCCCCGCTACGTCGACGAGGCGGAGTGCAACGGCTGCGGAGATTGCGTCCGGGTCTGCCCCGTGGAGGTCTACAACCGGTTCGATGCAGGGATAGGCGTCCGGAAAGCCATCTATAAGCCCCACCCCCAGGCAGTCCCCGACATCGTCATCAAGGATAACGAGCACTGCATCGAATGCGGACTCTGTTACGATGTCTGCGGGCGAGAAGCGGTGCTCCGCGAGGATACGGAGAAGACGATCGAGATCGGCGTCGCCTCGATAGTAGTAGCGACGGGATATGCAACCTTCGACGCCCGGAAGAAAGAGCAACTGCGCTACCTCTCAGGCCCGGACGTCATCACGAGCCTTGAGTTCGAGCGGATGATCAATGCAAGCGGCCCGACGGGAGGAAAACTCAAGAAACTCTCCGACGGGACGGCGCCCGGAAGCATCGCATTCGTGCAGTGCGTCGGGTCACGCGACATCTCGGTCGACCGCCCGTACTGCTCGGGCGTCTGCTGCATGTATGCCATGAAGAACGCAATGCTCGTCAAAGAGAAGCATCCTGCAATGGATGTCCGGATATTCTACAACGATATCCGCGCATATGGAAAGGGGTACGAGGAGTACTACAACCGTGCGCAGCAGATGGGCATCCTGTTCGTCCGCGGATTCCCGGGGGAGGTGGTCGTGGGCGACGGAAACATGCTCCTCCAGGCCGAGAATACCGAGACCGGCGAGGTTGAGCGGTTCTCCCCCGATCTCGTCGTGCTCTCGGTTGGCATCGAACCCGCTGCCGGTGCGGACGAGATCGCGGAGAAACTCGGCATATCCCGGGCAGAAACCGGATTTTTCGCCGCTGAAGACGAGAAGACCGCTCCCGTCAGAACCATCAGGCCGGGCATCTACATCGCCGGGACGGCTGCGGCACCCCGCGACATTCCCGACTCCGTGGCGATGGGCGGTGCGGCGGCGATGCGGGCATACCTCGACGCGCTCCGGGCGGACTGAGACTATGAGCGAGACGGTATATACGGTCGCGTGGGACAGGGAGACAAACAGCATCCTCTATATCGACCAGACGGCGCTCCCCGGCCGTTACGAGGTCGTCCGATGCACGACCGTCGACCTGCTCGCCGATGCCATCAGGCGGCTTGCGATCAGGGGGGCGCCGGCACTCGGTGTTGCCGGTGCCATGGGTGTCGCCGTCGCGGCGGCACAGAGCAGGGAGACCGATTTCAACCGGTTCAGGGACGAGGTCGAGGAGGCTGCCGAAATGCTCCGGAGCACCCGGCCGACGGCGGTGAACCTCGCCTGGGGGATCGACAGGGTGCTTGCAGAGATCCGAAACGCCGCCTCCGTCGGGGAGGCGCGAAGTCGTGCCGTTGCCGAGGCGCTGGCCGTCGCCGACGAGGACGAGGCGACCTGCAGAACCCTCGGCAGATTCGGGGCGGAACTGATTCCCGACGGAGCGACGGTGCTCACACACTGCAATGCAGGTGCTCTCGCATGCCGGGCATGGGGAACCGCGCTCGGCGTGATCCGGTCGGCCGTCGCCGCAGGAAAGTCGGTGCGGGTGATCGCCTGCGAGACAAGGCCGCTCAACCAGGGCTCCCGCCTGACCTGCTGGGAGCTCGCGCACGAGGGGTTCGACGTCACCCTGATCACCGATTCGTCCGCGGCATACCTGATGCAGACGGGGGCGATCGACCTCGTCATCGTCGGGGCGGACCGGATCACCCGCGATGCGGTCTTCAACAAGATCGGCACCTATATGCATGCCGTCTCCGCCCGCCACCACGGCATTCCCTTCTACGTAGCAGCACCGCTCTCAACTTTCGATCTCATTCACGAGGCAAAAGATATAATAATAGAAGAACGAAGCCGTGACGAACTCGCATACTGCGGAGAGCAGCAGCTCGTCCCTGCGAACGTTAAGGTATTGAATTACGCATTCGACGCCACGCCCCTCGAGCTCGTCACTGCCGTCGTCACCGAGATCGGGGTTCTGCGACCGCCCTATACCGATTCGTTTGCCTCTCTCCAGGCGAGGAGGTATTAAGAAGATATGATCGTTAATTCCGACGTATGGACATCGCTGATGGCCGTCATCGGCGAGGTCACGATCCTGATCCTCGTGGGTCTGCTCCTCACCGGTTTAGGGCTTGCCATCATCGCATTCTCCTCAATTACAAACGGGAAATTCTACTTTCCGCGGATCCTGAAACCCGGCATGGTGCTCATGGAGGGGCTGGTTCGAGCGATCTGCAAACTCCTCGGGATCGACGACAAAGATCTGCTGACGTTCTTTGTCAAACTCCATAACGCAATGAATACCAAAGCTTTCGCTGCAGTTCCTCTCGACAAGAGGGCAGTCTTCCTCCCGCAGTGCCTGCGGTCGAGCCGGTGCCCGGCGAACCTGACGCCGGAGGGGCTGCGGTGCATGCGATGCGGAAGATGCGGCATCGGCGAACTGAACCGGCGCCTCGAGGAGGCGGGATACCAGGTCTTCATCGTTCCCGGGTCGACCTTCATCAAGCGGATGGTCAAAAAGTACCACCCGGAGGGTATCATCGGCGTCGGATGCCTGATGGAGATAAAAGAGGGGCTTGAGATGTGCGATCGGATGGGGATTCCGGCTCTCGGCGTCGTTAATTTAAAGGACGGGTGCGTGGAGACACTGGTAAACTGGAACGAGGTCTTCGAGGCGGCAATGCTCGGCCTCGACCTGCCGTCAGGTTCCGTACACCTTTACAGCTCTGCCGACTAGGCGTTCACTCGCTATCTTTCCGTAGACATAGATCGTCTCGTCGCTGCTGACGTCACCAACGACGATCCCGGGGCGGAGGATGATATTACCCCCGGCACGTATGGCGGAAAGCCGTGCGTTGTCGCAGACGGTCGCATCCTCCGCCACGACGACGGCTCCTTTTATCTTCGTATCGTGGCCGATAACAACCCTTTTGCTCTCCACCCGCCCTCCGACCGTCGAGAGGGGCCCGAGCTCGAGACTGCCCGTAACAATAAGGTTGCCCCAGAAGTGGGTCTCCGGGGGAACGATGAAGTTGCCGTCGATCCTGACATTGCCGTCGAAGAACGAGCCCTTCGGTGCGATGTATGTATCCCCGTGCCGGTAAATTTTCATGAAAATCTCCTAGTAACCTCATCCCGGGAACATAATAAATTTTCATTCCCGGGCTTTGGAGGAAAAATGCATTCGCGACCACGACTCCATAGGCCTTGCATCCGGATCATGCGCCCGTCATCAGGTCAGTGCGGCGATGGTGAAGACCAGCAGGGCGGAGAACATGCCAATGCGGAGGAGCGACGTCGCCTTTGAGCTCCGGACGCAGGCAGGGGTCCTGCAAAGCAACCCCTTCCCCGCGCCGGCGAGAATGATGAGGTCCACAACGCCGATACCGATCAGGTACAGAAAACCCCACCAGTTCCCGACCGGAAGGTAGCTTGCTATCACTGCCCCGCACGCACAGGCGAATGCTACAATTGCCGTCTTCCGGACGCCGACGATCATGGGGAGGGTACGAGCTCCGCCCGCCGCATCGCCGTCCACATCCTCGGCATCTTTTAAGAGTTCGCGGGCAACGGTAGCAAGGAACGTAATCGCCGCCAGCGGGAGGTTCTGGACGATTCCGTCGATACCGGCGAAAGCGCCGCCGAAGAGGAAGACACTCGCAGCGAGGTACGCGACGGCGATGTTCCCGAAGAGCGGGGTTTTTTTGAGCCGGACTGCATAGGCGATGAGGATGAGGGTGTTGACGACCGCGAACCCGAGGCAGAGCAGATTGGTGAAGAACGAAGTGGTGACCCCCACCAGAAAGAGAACAACGGCGAATAGCCGCGCGCCGCCGAGGGTCATCGCACCGGACGGAATCGGCCGGTCAGGCCGGTTAATCCGGTCAATATCTATATCAAAGACGTCATTGAGGACGTTGCCGCCGGCGGTAATGCATGCAACGATCACTACCAGCAGGAGGACCCCGGGAACGAGGCTCCCGGTGGCGATCAGGTAGCCGAGGGCGGCGGCGAGGCCGGCAACGACGGCGTTATGAGGGCGCGTAATGCGGAAATGTGCAGACAGGCTCATTATTCGATAGAGAGGGTTCTACGGCGGGGGATAAATACGTGGGGGGTTTGCACCCGATGCTACAGACCGATTCCAGGAGGCGACGAGCGGGAAAGGTGCCGGCTCAGGTTATGTTAATGCAAAAGCAGCGAAGAAAGAGCGGGCTTGGGGGGATTTGAACCCCCGGCATTCAGCTTAGGAGGCTGACGCCATGTCCTGGCTAGGCCACAAGCCCAGGGATGCGAGTATAATAGTTTCTCACAAAAAGGTATAAGCGTATCGAACATCCACATGTGTTGACCATATGGATTTTGTTGAGGTAACGGAGGGGAGTACACGGTTTCTTGTGCCCAGGCAGGATCCTCACCATACATTCCCACCCGGCAGCGGACCGGTCTTTTTTAATTCCCGGATGGAACTGAACCGGGACGCGACGGTGCTGTTCCTTTCTGATATGCAGCCCTCGGACTATCTGGACGCCATGGGCGCCTCGGGAGCGCGGGGTCTTCGCGTCTCCAGCGAGTGCGGCATTCCGGTGACGATCAACGACCGTGATGCACGGGCGGTCGAACTCATCCGCCTGAACGCCTCAAAACATGCTGGATCGATCGAGGTCACCCACCGAGATATCAACGCGCTCATGAGCGAGAGGAGTTTCGACGCCGTCGATCTCGATCCGTTCGGGACACCGGCACCCTTCATCGATGCAGCGGCAAGGAGCGCACGGCGGTACCTCTTCGTCACCGCAACCGATACCGCGCCCCTCTGCGGGGCACACCTGAAAGCCGGCATGCGGCGCTACTTCGCCCGCCCCATGAATACGGAGTACCACGGCGAGGTCGCTCTCCGGGTACTCCTCGGGTTCGCCGTCAGGGAGGTGATCAAGTACGACAGGGGGGTTGAACCGATCTTCTGCTTCTCCCGGGAGCACTTTATCCGCCTCCACCTCCGGCTCCTGCGCGGAGCAGGTGCGGCGGACCGGACCCTTGCGAGAATAGGATACGTCATGCAGTGTCCCAACTGCTTCGAGCGGACGGAGCGGGCAGGACTTCTCCCGGAACCGGAAGAGTGCAGCTGCTGCTCCGCGAAGATGATACCGATAGGCCCGCTCTGGCTCGGACGGATCAACGACCCCGCCACCCTCGCCGCGCTCCGGGAGAGACTTTCAGGCATGGCACTCGGATCGGCAGCCCCGCTCGGACGGCTCATCGACCTCTGCATCTCCGAGCTCGATACCTCGAGCCACTACGATTACCACGTGATCGCAAAAGCAGCGAAGATATCGCCGACCGGGATCGAGACGGTCGTCGAGCGACTCTCTGCACTTGGCTACCGGGCAAGCAGGGCGCACTATGCGGGGACGGCGCTGAAGACGGATGCGCCGCTCCCGGTGATTAAAAGCGTTATCAGCAGCGAGTGACGACCGTCAGGACGTCGCCATCGTTCAGCGTATGAGCAAGGCCGACCCGCTGCGCGTCGTGCTTGACCGAACTTCCCCAGACTTTTGCGTACCTGAACTTGTCTACGAAGTCACGATGGAGCCGGTTACAGACATCCTCCACCGTTGCCGGGCTCCGGATGATGAGCGGCTCCTCCATATCGGCAGGCCCGCCGACGGGTTTTAAGAAGACCCGCATGAACCCGAGGTTGTCGTAGATCGCATCCTTGAGTTCCTCGATATGGTAACCGCTGTACGCCGAGAGCATAATCGGAGGCTGCCCGAAACGGTTCTCCATATCCTCTTCGATCTCCTTTCGGGACTCTTGGTCGACGAGATCGACTTTGTTGACCGCGATGAACGCAGGAACGTAGACACGGTTCCCGAACATGGCATCAATGAAGTCGTCCTGCGACACTTCGCCGCGGATTAGGACATCCGCATTGACGATCTTACTCTCCGCGAGGATGGACCGAATATCCTCGATATCGAGCTCCGCCGTACCGACGGTGTTCAACCGGATACCGCCGCACCCCGCCTTCTTGATGGTGATGTCGGGCTTCGGATGGTTGATCCGTATCCCGGCGTCGTAGAGCTCGCGGAGCAGCACGTCCACGTGCTTTTCATTGAAGACATCCACCAGAACCAGGATGAGATCCGCGCCCCTCACGACGGCGATGACCTCCTTCCCACGGCCCTTGCCTATCGCCGCGCCGGCAATAAGCCCGGGAATGTCGAGGATCTGGATCCTCGCACCTTTGTGTTCGAGGGCGCCCGGGATAACCGTCAGGGTCGTGAAGGCGTACGATGCCGTCTCGCTCTTCGTTCCGGTGAGTGTATTGAGCAGCGTACTCTTTCCGACCGACGGGAATCCGACCAGGACGACCGTCGCGTCTCCTGATTTTTTAACCGAATAGCCCTCGCCGCCGCCGCTCGATGCCATGGCGCGGGCTACGGCTTCATCGCGAATCCTGGCGAGTTTTGCCTTCAGCCTCCCGATATGCTTCGAGGTTGCTTTGTTGTACGGGGTCTTCTTCAGTTCGTCTTCAATTTCCCGTATCTGCTCTTCAACACTGCTCATTGTAGGTTCATATACGTATGATCGGGAGCTACTTATTGGTGACTGTGGTAGGGTACAGGCGAGCCAAGGCCGTTCCGGCGCTGCTTCTCTTCCGAACGCCGTATTCCCGCCGAGATTGCATATCGCACCAAAATGAATAGATTTAAGTACTCGAGTGCCCAACAATATAGAGCACAACACTTGTGCTGCTATAGTGTAGTCCGGCCAATCATGAGGGACTCTCACTCCCTCGACTGGGGTTCGAATCCCCATAGCAGCATTCCGTTTTTCTGCAGTTTTCAAAGTCCCGGAACGACAGTTCTCCATCATCGCACTCTTCGACTGCTGCTATCCAGCTATACTATCGATTACCGGGTTTCTCCCCGCTCTGCTGCCATTCTCCCGCCGGTAGAGAGCATGACGATGACGTTTGGATACAGAGACCGGCAGAGCAGGCAGCCAGACCGAAAAGAGAGGGCAGGATGGAAAAAGCATCCATACCGGCAGCAGGGCGTCTATAAACTCATACCCGCGAGCTCCCCGCTCCCGGTCACGTAGAGCCAGTACCCCCGGCAGGGCTGCAGGGTGCGGGAATCGGCGAAGATGCCGCTGCCGCCGTTGATGACGGCGGTGTCGTACTGCTGCACCGATGCGTTCCAGCCGATGAGGTTCGTCCAGGCGTTCTGCACCGAGGAGAATGCGTCCCGCGCCGAAGCCGGAACCGTGCAGGGATGGCCGACTGCGTTCCAGCCCTGCGAGAGGCCCTTGACCGCCGGGGCGGAGACGCTGCCTGAAGCATAGTAGAGCGGAACCGTCATGGAAACATTCGCATAGATCCAGATGCCGTCGAGCGGCCGGATCACCGAACCGCTCTGCAGTGTGTGCCACCGGCGTTCGCTGGCGTTGTAGAGGAATATCGACCGACCGCCGGTATCCACCCCTGCAAAGATCGCCGCGGTGTCGTTCCCGGCAGAGAGAGCCCTTGGAACCGAGACGAAGTTCCAGCCGGGTGTCAGGTTGATCGTGCCGTCGGAAACGGGGGTCGGCGGCGGGGCGGGAACGAACTCCCGGAAGATCGTGAAGGTTGCATTCTCCACGGGTGCGTGACCGGCGTCAAGGATCCGCGTGCGGAACAGTGTTCTGTTCTCGCTCGCCCCTACGCCGGGAACCGTCCCATGCAGGCGGATGGTGAGATCGATGGGGCGGGAGTAAGATAGTTCGAATGCGGTGATCTCAATCCGGTTTCCTCCGCGGGTCTGCGAGGATACCAGGATATCGTCACGGTAGAGATAGAAATTCCAGCAGGGCTCCGTAAGATCGGTATACACCTCAAACGAAGCGCTTTCATTGAATTTCTGCATGAACCCCACCCTGACGGTGGCCGTGACATCATCCCCGGCGAACATACGGGCATCCGGCGGACTGACCGCCGCAGAACGTATCGCATACCCGGTGCTGTCGGGGTAAACCGGGTCCGGCGTGGGGATAGGGTAAGGGCCGTCCCCGAGCGTAAAGGCCGTGCTCTCCCATACGCCGGTCTCTACGCTCTCGACAAAGACGTTATACCTGTCGGAGAGGAATTGGGAGGCATCGACGTCGAACGACCAGGTATTATTAGGTACGCCCTGCCGGACGGCTATCGTGCCGGAGGCACCGCTATACCCATAATATTGAGTCGTCTCGGAAGGCTTGAAGGATGCGCTGGTCACGCCGATCAGGAGTTCGTCGCCGGGAGCCAGGTTCGTGGTGCCGGTAATGGAAAAAGTGCTGCCGAGACTCTGGTGGCCTATGGCGTCTATCCGGATCCAGGGCTCCTCCACAAAAAAGGTCAATGTGGCGTAGGTGTCGTCCACGTAACGCGAACTCAAAGCATTCACGAGGACTATCGCCGCATCAGACGCCGGGAGGTTCGCGATGTTTACGGAAGGTGTATCGGGGCCGGTGATATTCGTCGTAGTTCCCGGAGCGATTCGGACATCCTGCTCTCCGTCCGTCATCGGGTGCTGGACGACGACGAAGTACTGGCCGGCGCGGAGGTTTTCGGTTTCGCCGTTCTCGAGGTTGTACTCGAACGAATCGTCGGATGCAACGTTCACGGGCGTGCCGAGCAGGTGGTAGTTCTTGCCGAAGATCCAGATATAGACATTGTCCGGGTTACCGGTCGCAGTTCCGGAAACCGTCAGATCGTCGCCCTTGGCGAGGGTGTGTGAACTCGCAATTGTCATGACCGAGGGACTCTTCAGGACGAAGGATGCGGTGGCGTACTGCACCCCGGAGAGGTGAGCCTTATCGCGCGGTGCGGAAACGGCGTAGATAGTGTAGTATCCCGAGTCTATGACCCCGCCAACAGCCGATGTATCCCACCGGTACTCCCAGGTATCATCGGTTCTGACACCGATCCGGGTGAAGGTGGCGGGTGCACCATCCATGGTGGCAATGGTCCAGTTATCAGGTTTGACCCCGTTGATAGCGAGATTCGGGCCGCACAGGAAGAGATAGGTGGTCATGGAGTCGGTGTTGGTGCCGGAGAGCACAAGCTCCTCGCCGATGTAATAGACACCGGTGCCGGATGCTGTCAGGCTAACCGATCCCGGCGTAACCGCTACCGTAACCCTTTCGGAGGTGGCGAGGTTTATCGGGTCGACGACCCTGATCGTGAAGCCCTGGTTCGCCGTGGCAGCGGTCGTATTGAACTGGACAGTCCGGGTACCGGCGGCGTTGGTGATCACGGCTGCCTTGGTGTAGGTATAATCAGAAAGGTCGGTGACGCCAGGCATGTTGACGCCGGGCGTGACAGAGGGCTGTCCGGGTGCGATTAGAGGGTACTGGTTGCCAGCGAGTCCCGCGTCCCTGACGTAGAGCCAGTAGGTCTTCTTCGACTCGCCGGAAATGGTCACGGCGAAGTTGTGGTTGCGGATAACGCTCTCCTTGTCGACCGCCAGAGAGAGAGCCGGGACGACAACCTCGAAGCAGATGGTGTTTGAGTCGTAGCCCTTCTCCGCAAGACCTGTCTGATCGTTCCACCGTGCCTGAGCGGTGTAAGTGCCCGCCTCGGTATCCTCGAGGGTTATACCGCCGACGTAGACTTTTGATCTATTGATCGGGATATGTGCGGTGCTGATGCCGCCGAACTGGGTCACCCTCCCGCCGACGGGGGTCGTGACCTCGATATCCATCAGGGCGGCCGCCGGCGTGGCATACAGCCCGCCGAGATTGTTCTGGAGCTCGAATGCGAGCGGCGTGCCGCGGGAGACGGATTTGCCGTTCACCGAGTCGGTCCGGGAATCGTTCAGGACGACATCGAGGGTCGCAACCGGAATTTTGACGATAACGAACGGGTTACCGGCGATCAGGCCGGCGTTGTCCCACGCATAGTAAGTGCCGGTGGTCCCGCCGACAGACTCCGCAGAGAGGTCAAAATCATTCGCGTTCGCCACATCAATGATGCTGTCGGCGGAACCGGCAGTAAAGTCACTATAGTGGACGAGACGGGTGATGCCGGGAGCGACGCCGGTGAGATCCAGATCGTCCTCGCCTACATAGATCGCATCGCCTACGGAGACTCCTTTGAGTCCGTCCCGGGCTGCGGCCGGGGAGGCCAGGAGCGCGATCGCGAGCAGGCCGATAAGGAGCAGGGCAGATTGTTGTTCATGGTTTCGCATAGTATCACGTACGCATAGCATAGCGGCGCACACCGCATCCCAGACGGCAATGGTATCGATTGCAGCCACCTGAAGGCTCAGAACAGTGCAGATGTCCGGTATCGGAGATTTACAGAAGCGAATACTTAACATTTGTGAAAAGTGCAGGCAATATCATTGTACAGATCCAGGGAAGCTGTACAAATCCAGCGGTATTGAATCTCTTTCACGCTCCGGGTACCGCCAGAGACCCCGCAGACCTTTACCTCCCGCATTGTCACCCGGATCTTCCGTCGCACCGATACGCTAATAGTTCCGAAGCACTCTCTCCACACTATCGAACCATGAGGTGATACAAAAATGGCACAGGAACAGATACAGATGCAGAAGAAGTACGAACTGCCGCCGCTCCCCTATGAGGCAAACGCCCTCGAACCGTATATATCGCAGGAGCAGCTCTCCCTGCACCACGACAAACACCACCAGGCCTACGTGAAAGGTGCCAATGCGGATCTCGAGAAGATCGAGCAGGCACGGCGGGATAACGCCAGTATCGATGAGAAGGCGATTCTCAAAGAACTCTCGTTCAACATCGGCGGGCATATCCTCCACTCGCTCTTCTGGCCAACGATGGCGCCGGCAGGCAAAGGAGGCGGAACGCCGGGCGGGGCTCTCGCAGACGCGCTCGACCGGGAGTTCGGCAGCTTCGAACGATTTAAATCAGAGTTTTCGCAGGCAGCATCCAGCGTCGAAGGCTCGGGATGGGCAGCACTCGCGATCGACGAGATAACCGGTCGGCCGATGGTCATGCAGATCGAAAAACACAGCAACAACGTCTACCCCTCAGCCCCGATCATCATGGTGCTGGACATGTGGGAGCATGCCTACTACGTCGACTACCGGAACAGCCGGGCAGACTTTATCGATGCATTCTGGAACGTCGTCAACTGGGACGAAGTGAACCGCCGCATCGAGCAGCGGGTATAGCCGGATCGGCCCCTCACCGGGAGGCGGGTCAGGGAAGCCCACCCTCTTTTTTCAGAATACGAAAGTGCCTCTCACGTATAGGTGTCGCCCGAAATCCAGAACGTTTAATGCGCTTCCCGTCGCATATGTATGATTCATTCAGAGGCTTGATATTGTTCTTTTCTGAATGGAACGGGCAGTAATGCCGGAAACTGACACGCTCATACTCCGAGGTACATACCATGTCACACTACATGTTGAGTGAATACGAATCATACGATCTACTGCAGCAGTACGGAATTCCGGTACCGGGTTACAGCATTGTTGAGTCAGCCGCAGAGGCAGGCCAGGCGGCGGAGAAGATCGGCTACCCCGTCGTTATGAAGATCTACTCGCCGGAAATTATTCATAAGAGCGATGCCGGCGGCGTGATCATCGGTATAGGTTCGAAGGCGGCAGCCTGCAGCGCATTCGATCAGATCATCGCAAACGCAAGGGAATACAACCCCGATGCCGAGATCAAAGGAGTCATCGTCGAGCAGCAGGCCGCGCCCGGGCTCGAGCTGATCATCGGCGGGAAGACCGACCCGGCCTTCGGGAAAGTATTGACGTTCGGAATGGGCGGAACGCTCGTCGAACTGATGAAAGACGTCACGCTGCGGATCCTCCCCATCGATGAGGCCTCGATCCGTCAGATGATCCGGGAGATCAACGGCTACCCCATCATCAAAGGATACCGGGGGATGAAACCAAAGGACGAGGAGACCCTCGTGCAGATCATCTCCGCGGTTCACCGGTTCTTTGCGGAGAATACCCATATCGTGGAGTTCGACATCAACCCGCTTCGCCTCTACGAGTCCGGCGCCTGCATCGTCGATGCCCGGATATTCGTCGACGACGAGGCCGAGGAACGGAAGGCAAAGGAGCGACCCCTGGTTCCGCTCGAGTACTTCTCCCCCCGGTCAATCGCCGTCGTCGGCGCCTCCTCGGATTCGAAGAAGATGGGGTATGCCGTGCTGCACAACCTCCTTCACTTCCCGGGACAGCTCTACCCCGTGAACAACAAACGCGCGGAGATCCAGGGTCTGAAAGCCTACCCTTCCGTCGCTGCCATTCCAAATCCGGTCGATATGGCGGTCATCACCGTTCCTGCAAACCACGTCCCCGCGGTGATCGAGGAGTGCGGGCAGAAAGGGGTCGCCATCGCCGTCATCATTACGGCCGGGTTCAAAGAGATGGGCGAGACCGGAAAAGCGCTCGAGGATCGTATTGTCCAGATAGCAGAACGGTACGGCACCCGGATCGTCGGGCCGAACTGTCTTGGCCTGATCATCCCCCCGCGGGGGATCGATACGACTTACGTGCACGAATCTCCGAAACCCGGCAATATTGCCTTCATCTCCCAGAGCGGTGCGATCATCAACACGGTTGTGGACTGGAGCATCGCCCACGACATCGGCTTTTCGGCGGTCGTCTCGGTAGGCAACCAGGCCGACCTCAACTTCATAGACTACCTCCGGTTCGTGGAGCGCGACCCGAAGACAAAGGGGATCATCCTCTACATCGAGGAGATCCAGGACGGCAAGACCTTCACGAAGGTGGTCAGCGAAGTCTCGAAGAGCAAACCGGTCGTTGCAATCAAGTCGGGCTCCTCGCAGAAGGGACAGGCGGCCGCCTCCTCGCATACGGGTTCGCTCTCCGGATCGTATGAGGTCTACATGGAAGCATTCCGGAATGCGGGCGTCATCCCGGTTCACACCCTGACCGGTGCTTTCCAGGTCGCCGAGATGCTGGCGTCCCCGAAGGGGTATCCACGCGGCAAGCGGGCGGTTGTCGTGACGAACGCAGGCGGATTCTCGGTTCTCTCCTCCGACTATGCTGAGCGGTACGGTATCGACCTCATCGATCTCTCACCCGAGATCCTCGAAGAGCTCAACGAGTTCCTACCCGAGTTCTGGAATAAAGGAAACCCGCTCGATCTCCTCGGGGATGCCGGTGAGAAGCGGTTCGAGAAGGTCTTCGATGCACTGATCCGCCACCAGGATGCATGGGATATTGCATTTGTCATCGGGTTCCCGAACCTGGTGATGAAGTCCGACCAGCTGGCAAACCAGATCGTTCAGTTTGCAGGGAAGACCGAGAACATGGTCGTCGGAGCACTCCTCGGCGGAGACTCGATGCAGCGCGGCCGTGACATCCTGAAAGAGAACGGCATCCCGAGTTTCGAGGAACTGGACTTCACCTTCCGGGTGATGGGGAGAATCCTCTGGCAGCGGTTCCGTTGAGACCAACCCGGGCAGTTACAGAAGATAAGCGACAAAGGCAGGGAGAGAAAGAGATCTCCTGCCACCGTTTTTTGGGTAGAAAGCAGCGGTATCCACTACAGGGAGACCGATAACCCCGATCATGCACCGGACTTCCAATCACCCCCACGACAAGAAACGCGTCTGTCGGTTCACCCGCCTCCTTATCGCAGGGACAGGCCTTCTCTGCATCCGCAGCAGTCTTGTAGCCCCGGGGATCTTGAGAAGGGGGAGACACTCCTGCACCGGTAAGCCACCCGGGCAGGTACGGTGTCGGGTCGAGCGAGCGATGAAAAGGGTAGAAGATACGATACGACCGGCATAATCAACCCGGATCTCCCAATAGGGGTTCCTTAACCGATGTCACCCTGCCCATCCCGGCCGGACGCCCCGGCATCCTCCACACCCGGGTGGCCGGTTAGAGCCTTTTGGTGTGGGATCCGGCAGGAAAACCCCGATTTTAAGGGATAATTACTTTAAACGCGCCATCAAAATTTATTTATAATTTGGTCCCCCCTCGGGGGGGCGGTGAGTAACATGGCTCAGGCAAAAGAAGGAGACACCGTAAAGGTGCATTACACGGGAAAACTGCAGGATGGAACGGTTTTTGACAGCTCAGACGAAAGAGCGCCGATTGAATTCACAATCGGCGAAGGTCAGGTTATATCCGGCTTCGAGCAGGCAGTCGTCGGAATGGAGCCCGGAGAGACAAAGACCACCACCGTCCCGGCGGAAGAGGCATACGGCCCTCACCGTGACGAGATGCTGCTTGAAGTAGATCGCGAACAGTTTCCGGAGGATGTCCAGCCGGAGACCGGTCAGCAACTGCAGATCAGCCAGCCCGACGGCAGAACCTTCTTCGTCACCGTTAGCGATATCTCGGAATCGAGTGTGGTGCTGGATGCCAATCACCCGCTTGCAGGCAAAGATCTGACGTTCGAGATCCGGCTCGTCGAAGTGAACCCACCCGAGAGCATCACGGCATAACTGCATCCCGGATCCGGTGTATTCCAGGGTTTGTGTCCCGCCGGTGCAGATCCGATTCACATCTTTTTTACAGGCACCCACTCCTCGCAACAAAGCATTCACCGACCTGCGAGTGAATGCCGGCCATTTCACCCCCTTCAGGTCCCGGGCACGGGCAGACGACACCCGTGCCACACCGATCGGTAAGGCACAATGCTTATATTCCGTGCCAACGCCCATTCGGCAACATGTATAAAAATGCACAGATACTAATTTTCATCGCCTTAATGGCGATGATCGTCCCGCTGGGCGCTTCCGCTCAGGAAAACGAAACAACGAACGCCACCGGGAGCATTCCTCCTGAGGTTCTCGAGTACGGAGGGGACTGGCCGCTGCCGAATTATGACTATGCCAACACGCGAGCGACAACAAACGCATCGATAGATGCCGGTAACGTCAACGATCTCGGGGTCGCCTGGGCGTTCGCCATTCCGGCCACGGGGGCGTTTGGTGCTGCCTCAAGTAACCCGATCGTGATGGGCGACACCGTCTACTTCCAGGATCTCAACGCCAGTGTCTTTGCCCTCGACCTTGAGAATGGGTCGGAGATCTGGGCGCAGCGGTACGACAACGCATCGGTTCTCGGCCCGAACGGCCCTGCTGTCGGGTGGGGGAAGGTCTTCGTCGCAAAGGATCCGTTCAATATGGCAGCCCTGAACGCAACGACCGGTGAAGAGATCTGGGCGACCAGAATCGTATTCAAGGTCAACGAGACCGGCACGCTCATCGGCGAAGGGATCGATATCCAGCCGTCCGTCTACGGCGGTCAGGTGCTCACCTCGACGGTGCCCGGAACCGGCGATGTCTTCTACCAGCCGGGAAGTATCGGCGTCATCTACGCCCTCGACCAGGAAACCGGCGAGGTTGCCTGGAACTTCAGCACCGTCGACTCGCCTGACCTCTGGGGCAATCCCGACGTGAACAGCGGCGGCGGTGCCTGGTACTCGCCCGCCGTCGATACCGAACGGAACGTAACCTACTGGGGCGTCGGCAACCCGGCACCGTGGCCGGGCACAGAAGAGTGGCCGAACGGAACGAGCAGACCAGGGCCGAACCTCTACACCAACAGCATCGTAGCCCTCGGCACCGATAACGGAAGCCTGGAGTGGTACGCTCAAGCCCTTCCGCATGACCTCTTCGATTACGATCTCCAGATCCCGCCGATCCTCGCGACCGCGAACATCACCGGCGAAGAGCAGGATATCGTCATCGGCGCCGGAAAGATGGGACGCGTCTATGCCTTCAACCGCGACAGCGGAGAACGGCTCTGGGTCGCCGTGGTCGGCGAGCACCAGAACGACCAGCTCGCGGGCATTCCGCCGAACGAGACGGTGACCGTCTACCCCGGATACTTCGGCGGGGTCGAGACGCCCATGGCCTATGCCGACGGGAGCGCCTATGTACCGAGCCTCGACCTCTCCTCAAACTACACCTCCACCCAGGCAACCGGCCAGGAATCGTTCAACGAATCCGTCGGCAGGCTAACCGCTCTCGAGGTGGATACGGGTAAGGTGCTCTGGGATAAGGAGTTCGACTCCCCGAACTTCGGCGGTGCTACGATCGTCAACGATCTCGTATTCACGGCGACGTACGACGGCGTCATCTACGCCTTCGACCGGATGAGCGGTGAGGAGGTCTGGAACTGGACGGCACCCGCAGGCATCAACGCCTGGCCCGCCGTCGTGAACGACACTATCGTCTGGCCGGCAGGTTCCGGTGAACAGCCCGTGCTCGTCGCGCTTCGGCTGGGGGCGGAAGGTGGCAACGTTACGATGCCGGGGAACATAACCGGTAGCCAGACCGGAAACATGACCGCTGGCAATCAGACGATGGATAACGTAACCGGGAACCAGACTACGAACAACATGACCGGGGTGCCGAACGTGACCATCACCATGCCGGAGAACGGATCAACCGTCTCCGCCGGCAATGTGACGGTTGACGTCAACATCACGAACTTCAGCCTAGTCGACAACCTCGGAGGGGCACCCGTCGCCGGTGAAGGACACATCCACTATTACCTCGACGTCGCCCCGCCGACCGAGCAGGGCAAACCCGCCGTCCCGGAGAACGGCTCCTACGCCGTGAGCACGAACACCTCCTACACCTGGGAGAACGTCACGCCAGGGATGCACAACCTCTCCGTCCAGCTCGTCAACAACGATCATACGCCGCTCGATCCACCGGTCACGGCCATGGTCAACGTGACTGCCGAAGGAGAGGCAGGGAATGCCACACCCACAGAGACAGCGGCGCCGGAGCAGCCGGAGACCGCGACAGTCGATCTGGTGGCTGAAAACATTGCCTTCGATATGAATACCATCACCGTACCCGCCGGTGCGAACGTGACGGTAAACTTCACAAACCTCGACACCGCTCCGCATAATCTGGCGGTATATACCACTTCAGCCGCAGACGACCCGCTCTTCGTCGGCGAGATCATCAACCAGGGGAACATAACCTACACATTCACCGCGCCGGAGGAACCGGGAACCTACTTCTTCCGCTGCGATGTACACCCCGTCGCCATGACCGGCGATTTCATCGTGCAGTGACACCGATATCGATAAGAGACCCCATTTTTTTTATTCCGCCGGAGAAAGTACATAAGGAAACTTGTATAAGACGAACACACGCCATGAAAGAACGCAACCGCCGGTCGATCGTCGGGATTACTCTCTCCCGCATCATCGGCCTCATCATATTCCTGATCGTCCTCGGCATCCTGAACATCGTTGCTGAATCGCTTCAGGCTCCCATCTACCAACAGATCGTTCTCTTCCTGAACGCCAGTCTCGGACTGATCGTTATTATAACGGTGTTCTTCCTCATCGGGGAGATCTTCGGAGCGCTGCGGTTTCCTGCAAATCTTCCCGCACCGCTCTTCAACGCCATCGGCGCCGTCTTTCTGGCAGTGTTTCTGATCCGCCTCTTCGGGCTGGTCGCCGCAATCTCGGGCGTCGGCGTATTCCTCCTCTTCGAGGAGTTTGCTTTCCTGATCTATCCGGCAGTATTTCTCATCGTCCTGATCGGAGGGTTCATCGGAATCTTCACATCAGCCGGCGATACCGGTGATGGAGAGGGAAAAAACGACGAAAAGAAGTCAGACGGCACGGACAGGACATGGGATGATATAGGCGATGATATCCGGAGGATAGGTGAAGATATAATCCGGAAGATCCGCGAAGAGTTCAGGAAGGGGTAGCCGTCGCAGAGACTATCGGGGGAACGCCTCCGTCTCCGGGTCACCGGACGCAAAGACCCTCGCTTCGGTTACGGCCTGCGTCTCCGGATCCGTCCTGACCAGAACGACGAGTTCGTACTCGCGGCTCTCCCATCGCGCAGATCCGGGCAGATCCTCCACAGCGCGGAAACTAAAATTGTGCAGTTCTTCACGAAGGCCGGGATAGGTCGGCGTGTCGCGGATCGCTGCCTCGACGAACTCCTTCGTCCCCTGCTGCCGACCTCGCTCAATACGGTCTATCCGGGTCATGACCCCCTATCAAGCATCAGTCTGCATAAAAATGATCCGGCAGGCAGCGGCATCTCCGTCACACAGCCCGGTGCGGCCTTGCATAGTCGGTTCAGGAACCGGATAAGGAGTGTTGCGAGGTGATGAGCGGCAGCCCGGGCTCGTAACGCACTCAACGCCTGATCGGCGCTACTTCATCAAACGATGCGACGCGATACCCCGAATATCCCCCGCCGAGGTTTATTCGGAGGAAGACAAGGATCTGGAGATCCGGCTGAACCCAGACGGCATACTCCGGCCTGTCGGTCTGCGGAATGAAATTGAGCGATTCAAGTTCAGATTTCACGCCAGTATAATCGGGATTCGACTGGATCATCTCCTCGATCTGTGCCATTACCTGCCTCTGCTGCAGGGATGCCATACCGTTCATCATACTCCCCCGAAGAGACCATCGATCGTAATAAGCATGATCCCGAGCGAACGGGTCACAGCGGAGAAGCCGGAACCCGGGGATCGAAGAGACTCGCGGACGGATCGGGGAGAATGCTCCCGTCATTGCAGGTTTAACTGATGAGCCGGATAGTTTCGCAATCTTATTGGGAACGACCCGCCCATAGGAGTACATGGGCGGGAGGCCTCTAGGCGGAGACGAGGAAGGAGCAACAATAGTTCTCCTGGAAGATACGGATTCACTGCAGGAACTCTCCGAATATCTCGACGTCCTCTCAAGCACGACCCGGCTTAAGATCCTCAAGCTCATCGAGCAGAAACCAAAAGATATCCGCCGGATCGCATCGGAGATCCAGTCGAGTTACGAAAACACCAAAAAGCACATGGATAAACTCCTCAGCATCGGTGTCGTCCGCAAGGAGGCGGGACTTTCGCGGGAAACCTCGAGGGGCATTCACCCGGTCTGGAAGTACTCGCTCGTGCCCGGAACGATGGAGGCGATCGTGAGGAACCTCGGCCTCTTCTCCAACATGAAACTTACCGTCACCGATGCCGATCTCACCGTCAGGCTCGCCGCCGTACGCGGCAAGGTCTCGGAGGAACTCACAAACCCCTCACCGACCATCACGCTCCTCGGCGGGCCTGACGACGGAATGTCCTTCCTCCTTGAAGGCAGCCGGATGCCGGTCGGCAGGGGCGAGAGGGGCGCACCGACGGCATACGTTCCCGGCTCCGCCATCACGCTCTCCGAGGAGTACGGTGCCGTGACCCGCATCTCAAAACCGCATGCCGTCTTCATTCTGCGGGACAGAATCTGGCACCTCGAGGACTGCGGGAGTACCGGCGGTACATTTATCAACGGTACCGCACTCGTTCCTCACCGCAGATACATACTCAAAGACGGCGATCTCATAGAGTGTGCAAAAGGCGTCCACGGAGCATCCTTCGTCTTCGTCGGCGGAACCGAATCGGGACAGGGGGAGGAGAGAACCTGACCCGCAGCGGCGGCAACCCGGCACGCACCCAGGCATGCCGGTGCGTCCTTGCGCTTCTCCTTCTCCTGGCGCTCCTTGCCGCGCCCTGCACCGCCGATGCGCCGGGCACGGACGCAGAGTCACTCCGTACTGCCGACGACGATACCGTTCAGGTCGAGGAGAGCGCGACCCCGGCAAAGGGCAACTCCAAACTGAAGGATACACCCGGTAGCAACGGGGCAGGGAATGGAAAGGGAGTAACTCCGGATAGCCCGGCATCCAGGCAGTCCGAGACCCCCACACCGGGCAGCCCGACGGTGCAGCCTGCAGGCGGTACCGTGTCGGTTTTTGCAGCAGAACAGAACCGGGGTACACCGGAGCGGGGAAGCGCGGTCGATGCACCCCTCCTCCTGCTTGCAGGCATAGCTCTCCTCGCGGCCCTTGCCGTCTTCGTATGGTATTCCCGACAGGAACAGAACAGGGAGCTGCCGGAAACGGGCACCGCGGCCACCATACTGGCCGAACCCGGGGTGCCGGAGACTCCGGCCGGGCTGCAGAACAGATACAGCCGTATGGAATCTGTCGGGAGAGGCGGCCTCGGCAGGGTCTTTCGGGCAGAGCGGAAAAGCGACGGTGCGATCGTCGCCGTGAAGATACCCATCGCCTTTGACGAGGCCACGGGGAGATCGTTCCTGAAAGAGATGCGATTCTGGGAAGAGCTCACCCACCCGAATATCGTCGAGGTCTATTCGGTCAACATCCTTCCCGTTCCGTACGTCGAGATGGAGTACGTCGCAGGAACCCTTGAAGCGCTGAGAAAACCAATCTCCCCGGAAGCATGCCGATCTATAGCCATGGGGATTGCAGAAGGGCTTTCATACGCTCACGGCAGGGGGGTCATCCACCGGGATATCAAGCCTCATAACATTCTGATCGGAGACGACGGGGCGGCGAAGATCACCGACTGGGGGATGGGAACCGCCCTTGCCGGGAGCCGTGCCACGAGCAGCCCCGGGTTCTCTCTCGTCTATGCCGCCCCGGAACAGATCGCTCCGGGGCGTTTTGGCAGAACCGACGAGCGGACGGACATCTATCAGCTCGGGGTCGTCCTGTACGAACTCCTGACCGGCACGGTTCCCTTCCCGGGAGAGGATATCGCCGCGTTCAGCACTGCCCTTCTCGAGACCGAACCGGTGCCGCCGTCGGTGATCCGTCCCGGTATCGAGCCCTTCGATCCAATCATCCGGCGATGCCTCGCAAAAAACCCCGACCACAGGTATCAGACCGCCGCCGATCTGGCAGCCGATCTTGCCGCCCTCCCTCTCGGGGAGCAGGGCGAGGAGAGAGCATAACCCGGCGGGGCGGGCGGCAAGAGTTTTGTAGTGGGAGGAACGAGGTTGTCACCGGGAGGGGGCGACGACGGACAGTACGACCAATACGCTGCGGGCGAGGCTGAGCACGATCCGCCGCGAAGGCGTCCGCCGCAAATTTCTCGTCCTTCTGGCATCGCTCATCCTGCTGCTGGTACTCTACCCCTACGTAGGCCCGGAAAGCGGCGGGGAAATCTTCTTTAAGGTGCTTACCTCCATCGTGCTCATCGCCGGAGTCCATGCCGTCAGCGACAGCAGAAGGGCACTTATCGTGGCCGCCCTCTTTGCGTCGGCGGCGCTGCTCTCCGGGTGGCTGTACGTCGTTACCGACATCCCCGCTCTCAACGTCGCTGAAAACGCCATTTCTCTCATCTTCTACACACATACCACCATCATAATCCTTACCGTCGTCCTGCGGTCGCGGGCGATCACCACCGATACCATCTACGGAGCGATCTGCGTCTACCTCCTCATCGGGCTGACCTATGCCAACGGATACACCTTCATCGAGACCATGAACCCCGGTTCATTCTATGCCAGTGCCGTACACGAACCGGGCGGCAGGTTAGCGTTCCCGGATCTCCTCTACTACAGTTTCGTTACTATGACGACGCTCGGGTACGGCGACATCACGCCGATCACCAACCAGGCCCGGTCGCTCGCCATGCTCGAAGCGGTGAGCGGAGTCCTCTACGTCGCCGTCCTCATCTCACGGCTCATCGGGTCGCTCGGCAGGTCATCGGGCTCTGATGGCGACGAAGAGCAAAAAAAGTGAAATGACGGATATTTTTGAAAACAAACGAAGAATAACTCCGAATATTCTCGAAGTTAAAGGAAGATATTTATTTTTCCGAAAGCAACATCTGATCGATACCTATGCGGGTAAAACTTGCGCTACTGGCAACAGCTCTTCTGGTGCTCTCCGCTGCAGTCATCGGCAATGTTGCAGCACAGCCCGAAGATCCAAACGAGAAGTACATCTACACATCAGGCACCGGGAAAGTGACCACGACCCCGAACCAGGCGACCGTCTCCCTCGCTGTCGAGACCGAGAACGCCGACGTCGCGACGGCACAGCAGGAGAACGCACGACAGATGGACGCAGTCATCGCCGCCCTGAAGGCAGCAGGCATTCCGGCCGAGAAGATCAAGACGACCGGGTATACCATCACCCCGGTGACCGAGGATACCACGAGCGCCACCTGGATGAGTTCGAAGGTCAAGTTCTATCGGGTGACGAACACGGTGCGGGTAACACTGGATGAGGTGAACCGGGTAGGGGAGATCATCGATATCGCCATCGCGAACGGTGCGAACCGGGTTAACCATATCGAGTTCACCGTCAGTGACGACCGGCAGCAGGAGCTCCGCTCCCAGGCGCTGACCGCCGCCGTGCAGCAGGCACGGGGCGATGCCGACGCCGTTGCGGCAGCACTCGGCAAGACGATCATCGATGTGAAAGAGGTCAACGTCGGCGGCAGTTACATTCCCGTCATGTATGACGCAGCCAGATCGTACTACAGCGGTGCCGCCGAGAAGGCAATGGGCGTGCCCACCCCGATCGAGGTCGGCGAGATGGATGTGACGGCAACGGTCTCGGTCACCTATATCATCGTCTGATATCCACCCCCTCCTTTTTCTTTCCTCTCCCGGAGACGCCGGAGCAACTATTTATCGCTGTCGGGATGAAACCAGAACGCATGGTTACTATTGTCGAGGTCTACAACAACATCGGCTATGATCCGGGCCTTGTTACAGCCAAAGGGTTCTCCTGCTATCTGCAGGAGGCGGGCCTACTCTTTGATACCGGAGGCCAGGGGGACGTGCTGCTCGAGAATATGCAGCGCCTCGGGATCGATCCCGGATCCGTCAGGCGACTGGTTCTCTCGCACGATCACTGGGATCACACCGGTGGGGCGGCTGCCGTCCTCCGTGCAAACCCGGAGATAGAAGTCTTTGTACCTGCAGGATTCTCGAATAAGACTCTCGATCTGATCGAAGCCCGGACACCGCCACGGATCGTCGAAGAGTGGAGTCCCCTTGCAGAAGGGATCTTCTCGACAGGCCCTCTCGGCGGCGAGATTCCGGAACAGGCGCTCGCCATCGAAGGAACCGACGGATATCTCATCGTCACGGGGTGTGCCCACCCACATATCGCGAGGATCATTCATAAGGTTGCAGAAAGGGGGGCGGTATGGGGAGTTATCGGCGGGCTTCACACCGTATCAGAGGAAGATACGGATGCCCTCGAAGCAGTTTCCTACCTCTCCGCCTCGCACTGCACCGACCGCATAGGGGAGCTGGAGGCGCGATATCCGGATGCTTTCTCTCCCGGCGGAGCAGGATTCGTACACCGGTACCACTAAAGAAGGCGGAGCTTAGCTCCCGCCGTCCCTCCCCGATACATCCCCTTTCAGATCGTTCGCAAACCAGAGCGTCCTCTGCGGGAACGGGATCTCGATGCCGTTCTGTTCGAGTTCGATCTTTATCTTCCAGAGAAGATCCGTCTTGACGTCCCACCACTCCCGCGACGGCGCCCAGATCTTGACACTGATATTGACGCTGTTGTCACCGAGCGAGTCGACGTAGACCGACGGTGCAGGGCTTTTCAGGGCAAAGGGGTGGTTCCAGATGACCTCTTTTATGATCCTGACCGCCCTGTCGGCATCGTCCTGGTAGCGGATCCCCACCGTATACTCAAACCGCCGGGCAACATTCTGCACGTAGTTCGTGATATTCGAAGTGAAGACCTTCTCGTTCGGGATCCGGACATAAATCCCGTCATAGGTCTTGACGACGGTCGAGAGGATCCGAATGTCCTCGATGTTGCCCGATATCCCCTCGACACCGATATTATCTCCTATTTTTATCGGACGTTCTACCATCAGGAACAGACCGGAGATAAGATTCGAGACAACGCTCTGACTCGCAAAACCGATCACGAGACCCGCGATACCCCCGGCGACGAGAAGGCCGGAGAGATCGATACTGAGGTAGGGCAGCGCGATGATAACCGCCCAGGCGACAATGACGTAGTAGATGATCTTTGTGAGGATCTCAAGATCGTTCTTCGGGACTCTCTCATGGAGCGCCCTCCTGACGTTCATCGCCACTATCTTTGCGATCACTATCCCGACGATGAGGATAATGATGACCGAGAGGATGCTTCCGACCGTCAGAGTGCCGTAGCCGACCGGAGTCTCCAGGACCGATGTTACGTTCACGCCAATCCCCACTCCATGAGAAATCCTTTCTTTATCGACGGGATACCGCGGGCGGTATAGAGTTCGATCGACTTCTTCATCCCGGGTTTGAGCGGCGTGTCGAGAAAATCTGTTTCAGCCTGGTTTTTAGTGATGATCCGCATCTGGGCGGTCATCGAGACGATATCGTTGTAGTAGAGCTTCATATCGTAACTCTCAAAGACCGCCTGCGATACCGTAACCCATTCACGATAGGTGTTCCGGATGGTGAGTTCCATTACCCCCTCCATCAGAGGATGAACCTCCGGGATATCCGGGTAGATCTTGCTCTTGTACCATCGGGCGATGACACCGCCACTCGCCGGCCCGTAGAGGGTGTACTTCTGGTGGTCGAGGCCAATGATATCAAGCACCTCGATATCACGCTTCGATTCGACGAAGACCCCGATCTCAACCGGAAACGTCAGGTAGAACCGGTTGACCGATCCCGGTTCGACGAGTACCGGATCGAATTCGATCAACAGGAAGTTCGTGATCTCTTTCGGGAGGTTGACCGGTTCGACCGGGTTGACGATAATCCCACCCGACTCGGACGCCAGAAGCCTTTCGAACCTTTTTTCGCCACACGTCCTCCGATAGCAATAGAGGCCGTCTCTCCGCTCAATTCCGGCTTTAATGCCCCCGTCGTCGATCTGAAACGTATAGTCGTACCGCCCGAACATTACTAGAGTACTGATGATGCTCCATATTAAAGTTCCCGCCTGGAAAGATACCGCAATTACAGGATTTTAGCGGATTCAAAGGCAATATAACGCTTCTGCCTCCACCGGGAAGCCTGCAGGTTCACGGATGCGCCCGGTACGGGACGAACCTCGCCTCGGCCCTTCCGGAGGGGACGCGATACCCCGTACATCGGCCGATGCAGCTGGATCGGCACCGGTTCACATCTCCACACCCGACTGCCCCCGCCACCCCTGGCCTCTCCCGCTCGCGTTCCGCCGGAGATCTCATCGCCGGATATGTCTTCGGCTAAATCAGCCGGAGGAGGGATTACTCAGGAGAAAAGATATTCACGTTCCTCTCTGCCGAGAGTATGAATGAAAAAGGATAAGTAGGGCATACGATCCCTGATATATTTCAAGACAGATAAATAGATACAGTTTTAACCGTCGCTTAACGACATTTGATTGCACAATTACCGCGCAGAACACGCCGGAAGCAATTGGACATATGCACAAATAGGGGGTTTGGCATCATTCCCGGGGAGCAGGCAGCCGGATGCGCCGCCATCCGCTCCACCCCGGCACTCAGGTACCCCGAACCGATACACTAATCATACCCTGCCAGGTACACCGGAACATCACCGCCAACGGAAGTCAGGTTACAGGCAGTGAAGAGAGCATCTCATGGGGTGAGGAGAGCGTGAGAACGAATCAACAGAGAAGCAGGGAGATTATGACGAACGACAGCAGGGATATGGATATCATCAACCAGATCCCCCAAGCGGCATTCGCGCTTGATACAGCCGGAACGATTCGTGTCTGGAACCACAACATGGAGGAACTCACCGGCATCAGGGCCGAGGAGATCGTCGGCAGAGGAGGGTTCGAGCACAGCCGGATCCTCTTCGGCGAGCGGCGCCCGACGCTCATAAACGACATACTCGGCCAGGGAAATCCGGGCGACGGGCTGTATCGAAACCTCATCAGAAACAAAGACCAGATCTATGCCGAATCATGTGTTCCCTTAACGAACGGGAAGCAAGTTGCGTGCACCGCAGCTCCGCTCTACAACACCGCCGGAATACGCATCGGGGCGATCGAGGCGCTCTACGACATAACCGAGAAACGAGCGGCAGAAAACTCCCTCCAGCGGTCGGAGGAACAGATCCGGACGCTGACGCATGCTCTCCCCGACATGTTCTTCACGATAGACCATAACGGAATCTTTCTGGAGTTTTCGTGGAACGAGGCGCAGAAGTACGGCATCGACCCCGGCAGTCTTGTCGGAAGAGGCCCGGACGCCCTGTTTCCAGAGGAGGAGGCCGGGTTCATTGCAGCCACTGCGAGAGCGGTGATCGATACCGGACAGAACACCTCACAGGAGAGGAGATTTATGTGGCACGGCGAGGAGCGGGCATTCCGGACAGACCTCCATCCGCTCCACGATACCTCAGGAAGGATCGTCGCGGCAAGCGGTATCAGCCGCGACATCTCAAACAGGATCCGCTCTGAAAGGACGGTACAGGAGACTACCCGGGTCACCGATCTGTACCTCGACCTCTTAAGCAACGACATCTACAACACGAGCATGGTTGCCGCCACCATCATCGAGATGCTCCGGGAACGGCTCGAAGGCGAGGAGGAAGAACTTGCACAGCGTGTCAAGGCCACCATCGAGCAGAACATCAACATCATCAAGAACGTCGAGCTGCTCAATACCCTCAGCCAGCACCGGACGACGCTTGGCCCTGTCGATCTCGATGCGCTCGTCCGGGAACAGATCAGACGCTACAGCGGAATCCGCATACGCTACAGCGGTTGCCACTGCACCGTCTGGGCAAACCCCCTCCTCGAGCATATCATCTCAAACCTCATCAGCAACAGCATCAAGTACGGCGGAATGAGGGTCGAGATCGATATCTCCGCTCTCGAGACCGAGGAGGTCGTAACCCTCACCGTTGCGGACAACGGCATAGGGATTCCCGATCCCCTGAAACCAAATATCTTCGACCGGTTCACGCGCGGAGGAAAGAAGATGCCGGGAAGCCGCGGCCTCGGCCTGCATATCGTCAAGACACTGGTCAACCAGTACGGCGGCAGGGTCTGGGCTGCAGATCGCGTTCCCGGGAAGCCGGGAGAAGGGGCGGCGATCAAGATCATCCTTCAGAAATGCTGAAGGAGGTCTTCCCGGCCAGAATTTTATATCGTACTTACTCTATATATCATCCCAGCGACCATATGATATCACATCATGCCCATTGGGGATTAATTCAATGAATCGAACGATATGCTTTAAAGAAAGACGATATATCGAAGAGCTCCGGATTCTCACAAAAGCTACGGCTGTTGATTGTATCATCGACGAACGCTTCGACCGCATCATCTACGTCATCAGGGAAGGTGACATGGGACTTGCGATCGGCAGAAAGGGCGCAAATATCAAGAAGATGCAGAAAGTTCTCGGCCGCCGCGTTGAGATGGTAGAGTTCGCCCAGGAACCCACAGCATTCGTACAAAACATATTCAAACCGGCTGATATTCTGGAGGTGCAATCCGCCGCCGAGGGACGCACCGACGTATTTGTCAGGAAGAGCGATCTCGGCATCGCCATCGGAAAAGGGGGATGCATGATAGAGAAGGCACGGCTCCTCATAGCACGGTTCCTTGGGCGGGAGCTCGGCGAGATACAGGTAAGGGAGGAGGAGAATGCAGACGCATGATGTGCTCGACGAGCTCTGGGCAGTTATCTGCGAGCGTGCAGAGAACCCATCCGAAAACTCGTATGTCAGCAGTATTCTGACGCACCGCAAGGGCGTCGATAAGGCGCTTGAAAAAGTAGGCGAAGAGGCGGTGGAGTTCATCCTCGCCGCGAAGAATCAGGTCAGGGAGCGCACCGTATCCGAAGGCGCCGACCTCTTATTCCATTTCCTCGTTGCCCTGCGGGCATCGGATATCGATATCGACGAAGTCCTCTCGGAGCTTGCCGGGCGGCGCAGATAATCATCCACTTTTTCAGGCACCGAAACCTGCCTTTTGGAGTAGCGCGGATCAGAGATACTCCTTCAGATCGACCATCTTCGGAAGTTCCTCCTTCTTCACCGACGCCGTCTGGATGACATCCGGATCGATCAGAATGGGAGCGCCGTATCGAAGGGCAATGGCTATCCCGTCGCTCGGCCGGCAGTCCATCACCTCGGTCCGGCTCTCCTGCTTCAGAACGAGCTTTGCATAGAAGACCCCTTCCTCGAGCGAGTCGATGTGAAGGGCATCAAGCGAGATTCCGAAACGTCTGAGCATCTCGATGATGAGGTCGTGCGTGATGGGACGGGGCAGCATCTCCATATTCAGCGCGTTGCTGATGGAGATAGCCTCCCAGAGCCCGACGTAGATCGGGATGGTGCCTTTCCCGTCAGCATCGAGCACAACCGTCGGGGCGGCCCCCATCTCACTGACGGACATGAAAACCCCCTGTACGTGGCAACTCTGAGAAGACATGTGATCACCTGACATGCTCCTTATCGGCTTTAATACTTGGGGTGAACTATCGTGTCTTCTCGGTTCTCACGACAATCTCACGCCGGACGATCGAGAGGCTTGCAAGAAGGCCGATAGCGATATTGAAGTAGTACAGGATAAGCCTCCAGAGGAGGACGAAGACCCCGACGATGGACGAGTTCACGAAGAGCCCGTACAGCGACGTGGCGCTGAGTTCTGCGATCCCCGAACCGCCCGGCGTGAGCGGGAGCATCATGATAATCGCAATAATGAGCTGCACGACGAACGACTCGATGAAGAACGGGGGTTGGCCGAGTCCGATGAGGAGCAGGGATGCGATGAAGAACTCCGAAAACCAGAAGAGGCAGGTGAAGAAGAAACCCCAGAGGAGACCGACCTTACCGTGGTTGACGAAGCGCACGAGGCTTTCGTGGAAGTTATCGACCTCCCGGTCGACCGTCGCGAGGATACTCTCGATCCGCTTCATCTTCCACTTCTTCCCGATCCATGCGGAGATCCGCCGCAAAAACCGCTTGAGGTGGTCGGGGTTCTTTACGGAGAAGACGAAGACGAGAACGAAGAGCGTGATGAAGACCCAGGCCGCGTACATGATAATACTGACACCTGCGGCAAGGCTGCTCCAGTAACTCCCGAGAAAGAGCATCGCGAATGCACCGGCCGCGCCGAGGACGATACCGTCGAGCACGCGTTCCATGATAACGACGGCGGTTGCATCACCGAGTTTCACATCGGCACGGTACAGTTCGTGAATCCGCACCGGCTCGCCGCCCGCCTGCGACGGGGTGATCGACGCAACCAGCATATTGGCAAAGACCAGGTTGAGGCAATGCCTGAACCGGACGCGATAGCCGAGCGAACCGGTCATCTTCTGGATGCGGAGCGCCCAGAAACCAAGGGCGACGACGTGCAGCAGCAGCGCGAGGACGAGGTAGTAGGGGTTGATCTGCTGCAGGTACTCAATGGTCGTTTCGTCGATGGTAAAGTAGAGGACCGCAATCAGTACGAGCGTGCTGAAACTGACCGAGACTAAAAGCCACTTCCACTGAGATTTTTTCATGCATTACGCTCCAGAACACCGCCGGCCGAAGTCTGACTCCCGGGATCGGGATCAGGGAACCGCTTGCGCCGGGTGATACAACCAAAAATATCAGAGGCTGAACTATTATCGTATCTTCCGGATACTATATAACGCTGTTTTCACGACCTTCCCCCGGGACAGGCCGCTTCATCTTCTCCTATACCGTGAAGAGATCCCGCCGCCCCGTGACCCGGAGCAGGCCGGCACGAACGCCGGCGTCAAGCCAGCCATACCCGTAACTGAAGAGGGAAAGCGCGGCCGCGTACTCCTGATTCCGGAGATGCAGACTTCCGTCCAGATGCCCCCGCCTCGCTTCGGCGACAACCATCTCCGCCGCTTCGGAGAGCAGGCTTGCCCGGTCAGGCCCGGTCTCGACGGCAGTGATCGCTTCCGAGAGCATCCGTTCGTAGCGGGTCGTCTTCTCGTGGAGGCGGTCAGCCAGCGCCTCCGGGATCGGATCGGCGATGGCGGCGGGATGCAGTCGTTCGCCACCGGCAGTCCGGACGAGCCCGAGAACGCATCCGGCATCGAGCCACCCGAGCCCGTAGGTGAAACTTGCCAGCGCATTCACCCGGTCACCGGTGCGAAGGAACGTGCACCCGTCGCTCCGGTAAGCGGCAGCCATCTCGAGAACCTCCCCGGCTATCCTTCCGAGCACGCTCGCTTCAGGAGGGATCGGGCGCGCCGCCTCCACCCGGCTGCCGTACACCTCCCCGAACGTCGATAGTCTCATAGTCCCGCGAACGTCCGGAGGTACTCGTGCTCCACCGGGTGGAGATCGGCCGGCACGACCAGGATGTGGAGCGGCGGCCCGAAGTCTACCGATTTGAGCAGTTCGCCCGTTCCCGCGGCCACATGCGGGTGCTCGGAGCCCGCCCGTGCGATCCCGACGTACAGCGACGGAGCAGGTGTTTCCAGGATCTCCGCCATCCGCTCGATGATCGCTATCGCTTCTCCGACCCGCATATACCGGTCAGGCTGAATATCGAGGTAGACCAGCGTATGCAGGTTGAGAGCGAGGTTCTGGCGGATCGTCTCGAGCGGGGTCGTCGGAAACCAGCTCTTCGCCGGGAACGGGACAGAACAGGATTTCCCGAACCGGTAATTCTGCAGTCCGGCAAGCCCACAGACAGCGCTTGCAATGGACGAGGCGTGGATGATCGACGTCGCGACACCCATCCCGGCAGCGCGGATCCTGAGATCCGCGTGGGTCGTCGAGACCATCGGATCGCCGCCGGTGAGGAAGACCACGTCGCCGTCCCGCGCACGCCGGATCACCTCATCCGGGTGCTGCTCAACATCCTCCCGCCCGAGAAGGACGATCTCTTTTCCAAAGACCGCTTCCATCTCCGAAACACTCGAACCCATCATCCGGGAGGTGTACGATTCAAGGTAGACATACTCCGCTCTCCGAACGGCATCGAGTCCCTTTACGGATATGTCCTTAAGATCAAAGAGTCCAAGGCCTACAAACGTCAGCATCTATTCACCTTCATGTATTCTCGCAGGGATCGCTATACAACGATGAGCTGCCCGTCGACGATGTGGTACTGAATCCACTGCGTGGTCGTCCCGTTGATCCCGATGATCCTGAAGTACCACTGGTGTGTCATCCCGACATCGACGGCCTTCACCTCAAGGATCAGGGTCATCAGCTGCTTGATGGTGGAGAGCGTCTTGTCGTCGAAGGACTCGTTATTCAGGAGATATATCCCGAGCCCCTCGAGTTTTTTCACGCGGTTTGTAATGACGTGCAGAAACCGGTAGGCCACATCAAGCCTGGAGTACATGAGGAGGGTCGAGACCGAGTTGATGCAGAACCGGATCGGCGGGGGAAGAGGGCCCGGAGGCTCCATGGTCACGCTCTCTTTCCACATATCCTCGGCCATCCTGGAGAACTTTATCCCCATCCCGGTGAGATCCATGGGGCTTGTGACGAACTTCACCCGGGCGGATTCTGAGATGGTCGGAACCGAGCACTTCGTGATGGCATCGATGACACCGATCCGGTTTTTATCCGCTCCCTGCCGCTTTAACGCCGTGACGACATCGCTTGCCCGCTCATCGGTCGACATCACGATCGTCCATTCTCCTTCCGCCGGGCATGCAAGCCGGTAGGCTATCTGCTCGGCATAGGAGAGCGGAGGAGCCAGAATGAGGATGTTGCCGGTTGCCTTGAGTCCCCGGAAGTGGTCGTCCACCACCGGGATGCCCGTCGTATAGCGGTACATTGATACTGTACTGATCTTACGTGAGGACCAGATTTATAAGTGCGCCGATGACAAGCCCGAGCGAGACCGTGTACAGGCTCACGGCAAGGGTTATCCTCGACCCGACCTCCCGGTTGAGGACGGTGATCGTGGAGAGGCAGGGGACGAAGAGCACCGTAACGATGGCAAAGACGTAGAGCTGCAGGGCAGAGAGCACCGCGCCGAGGTCGGCAGTCCCGGCAAGGATCGCCAGGGTCTCGAATGCCATCTCCTTTCGGAGGATGCCGAAGATGAGTGCCGTCGCGGTATACCCGGGAAGGCCGAGGAGTCCCTCCATAACAGGGGCGGCAAACGCCGCGAAAGCGTTCATCAGACCGAAGAACTCGAACAGGCCGAGGAAGACGCTCCCGAGGAGCAAGAGCGGCATGGCGATGAAGAGAAACTCGGAGAGGCGCGACCAGGACTTCTTCAGCACCAGGTTCGGGTCGGGTCGGCGGAGCGGAGCCATCTCCATGATCATCCCGAACCGCTCACCCGGCGTCACCCGGGAAAGCATCAGGCCGGTCGCAAGAATAAGCGCAAATACGATGATGTAGATGCTGAGTGCGGCCGCTATCCCGATGAAACTCGAGACGATTCCGGCAATAATGACCGTTCGTGCCGAGCAGGGCACCATGGTGACGAGAAACGCCGCGATCATCCGCTCACGCCTGCTCCGGAGCGTCCGTATACCCATGATGGCGGGCACGGTGCACCCGAAAGCGAGCGTCATCGGGATGATCGCTCCTCCGTGCATCCCGACCCGATGCATCGCTTTATCGGCGAGGAACGCCGCCCGGGTCATGTACCCGGAGTCCTCGAGGATCGAGATGAATATGTAGAAGAGGAGGATATACGGGAACGCTATCCCGAGCCCTGCCTGGAGTGCGAGCAGGATTGAGATCCCGATCGTCTCGATGAGCGGCGGGAGGCCAAGGCTCATGAAGGGAGCTATCGCCCAGGTATCAAAGAGGGTGACAATAAACTCTTCAATCCAGCTGCCGACGATGAAGACCGTGACGAGCATGGTGAGCAGAACCCCGATCAGTACGGGGATGCCCGGGATGACCCGGGTGAAGATTCGATCGAGGTCGAAGGGCGGTGCGGGCTCTTCGATCCGGACGGTGATGGCGTCGGCGATCTGCCGGGCGAAGTTATGCCGGTTGGCCGCGATGATCTGGGAGATAGTCATCCGGTGGCGGCTCTCGATCTCATCAGCAATCGTCTTTGCCGCCTCCAGAAGATCAGGGTCGTCACCGATCCCTTCGAGCGCCTGCATGCTCTCGACCCGCTCCGCGCCGAGCATCTTGTCCAGACTCCGGACGGCCGCTTCTATATGGTGGTCGTAGGGAACCTCCACAGTCGAAGGCCGTGCGTCGGCGAGCGCCAAGGGGATGATCCGGTCGATGTTCTTTCCCTCGAGAGCGGACGTGAGCAGCACCTCGACCCCGAGGATATCCCGAAGTGCCGCTGCGTCGACCTCAAAACCACGGTCAGCCGCCTCGTCGATCATATTCAGGACGACGATCATCGGCAGGCCGTACTCGGCAACCTGCAGGAGCAGGTACAGATTTCTCTCAAGCCTGGTGACGTTCAGCACGGCGATGAGCGCGTCGGCTCCCTGCTGGCCGAGGAACCGCTGCACCAGGAGTTCTTCGTCGGAGGTGCCGTCGAGCGAGTATACTCCCGGGAGGTCGACGAGTTCGACGATCTCGCGCCGGTAGCAGGTATTGCCCCGCTGGAGTTCCACGGTCGTTCCCGGGTAGTTGCTCACCTCTACGCCGAGCCCCGTCAGCTGGTTGAAGATCAGGGATTTCCCCACGCCCGGGTTTCCTATCAGGGCAGTCTTCATCGGGACGGCTCCACGAAGATCGATTCGGCGATCTCGGGGCTGATCGCGATATCGCACCCCTTTACCCGTACCATAACCGACCGATTCGGGAGCTTTCTCCGGAGCTCGACCACCTCACCGGGAAGGATGCCAAGATCCATAAGCCGCCGGTTGCACCCGGGTCGTTTGAGCATGGTAACCCGGAGAGTATCCCCTTCGTCGAAGTCGAGAAGCGATGCCGCCGCCCGCCCGCACCGCCGCCGGGGTGCATGACCCGGTTTTCGGCAATCGAGATACGATGAGAGGCGATCGATCGTCTCGTCGGAGATCTCGTGCTCGAGCGTACACGCTTCGCGTGAGGCGGCATCGGTATCGATCCCGAGCATCTCGGTCAGGAAACATTGCAGGACGCTGTGTTTCCGGACCACCTTCGCTGCACGCTCTCTGCCCTTCTCGGTCAGCAGGACACTGCCGTCCCCGTGCAGGGTCAGGTATCCTTCCTGTGCGAGTGCCGGAACCGTTGCCTCGACGGCTGCCGGATCGACCCCGAGCGCCTCCGCTATCTCGGCGAACGTAACCGGGCGCTGGTTCCCCGGAACAGTATTGTGAATCGCCTCAAGGTAGTCTTCGCAGGTCGAAGGATGCATTCTCTCTTTTTTCGTCGTCAACGATGTTATGGATTTTGATGCAGGCAGATGTTCCAGAGGCGCACCCCGTCTCCGCCGTGAACTACTATATACACCCTCGGATGATTGTTATGCATGGAGCGCTCTGATCCGCAGCAGGTCACGAACAGGCAGGTCGCCGGAGTGCTCACCTTCATGGGTCAGCTCCTCGAGATCTCCGGGGACGACCCGTTCAAGATCAGGCCGTATTACCGGGCGGCGCAGGAGGTCGAGCGGCAGAGCGAACCCGTGGCAGGCAGAGGCGAAGAAGAACTCGTCGCGCTCCGGGGTATCGGCCGCCAGATCGCCCGGAAGATAGGCGAGATCGAAGAGACCGGAACGTTTCGCGAACTCGACGAACTCCGGGCGGAGATACCGGATTCCCTCATCGAGCTCCTGGCGCTCGACAGCGTCGGCCCGAAGACCATCAATCTCCTCTGGAAGAAACTCGGGATTCTGAGCGTCGGCGACCTGGATAAAGCGGCCAGGAACCACCGGATTCGGGCGGTGAAGGGGTTCGGAGCGAAGAAAGAGGAGAATATACTCCGGGCGATCGACCGTTTCCAGCAGAAGAACGGCCGCATGACCAGAGCGGAGGCCGACGCGATCGTCAACGCCGCGACAGGCGTCCTTCTCCCGGGCACCTTCACCGTCGCCGGGAGTTATCGCCGCGGCCTTTCCACCGTCGGCGATATCGACATCGTGACGCTTGAAGAACGGGATGCCGTCAGACCCCGGCTTACGGCCGTCGCCGACGAGGTGATCGACGACGGCAGCAGAAAGACATCACTTCGCATCGGAGGCAGACGGGTGGATATCCGGTATGCCACTCCTGAGATATACGGGGCGATGCTCATGTACCTGACCGGATCCAAGGCTTTCAATATCAGGATACGGGCGGTTGCCAATTCGGGCGGATATACCCTGAACGAGTACGGTCTTGAGGAGAGGAGTTCGGGAAGACTGCAGACCTTCGCAGATGAAGAAGGACTCTTCCGGGAACTCAAGATGGATTACGTCCCCCCCGAGCTCCGCGAGGATAGAGGCGAGGTCGAGCTGGCTCTCGCAGGAGCACTTCCCTCCCTCGTCGATCTCCCGGATGTGCGGGGCGATCTGCACTCCCATACGAGATGGAGCGACGGGCGCCAGACGCTCGAGGAGATCGCGGTGCGGGGCGATGAACTCGGCTACGAGTATATCCTCATCACCGATCACTCGTCGAGCCTCGGCGTCGCCCGAGGGCTCGATACCGATGCCCTGCAACGGCAGCAGAGCGAGATCGAGCATACCAACCGGAGGCACACCTGCACACTCCTCTCCGGCGTCGAGGTCGATATCAAAAGCGACGGAGCCCTCGGCCTTCCCGGCAAGATGCTCGCCGATCTCGATCTCGTGATAGCCTCCGTCCACTCGGGTTTCCAGCAGGAGGAGGATCAGATCACCCGGCGTATCCTCTCGGCGGTCGAGAACGAGCATGTCGATATCGTCGGTCACCCGACCGGCAGGCTCCTTGGCCGACGGCCGCCTTACGCGGTCGACCTTGCGCGGGTGATCGAACGGGCGGCGGAGGTGGGGACGGCACTCGAGATAAACGCCTCCCCGCACCGGCTCGATCTGGATGATATTTATATCAGACAGGCCAAGGAAAAAGGAGTGAAACTGACAATAGGGACAGACAGCCACAGAACGTCAGAGTTTTCCAATATGCGCTACGGCATCACACTCGCACGGCGCGGATGGTGCACGGCTCCCGACATTCTCAATACCTCTACGCTTGCCGGGCTGCTGGAGTGGTGACTCGTGATCTACTGGCTGTATGAGAAGATCCTTCAGAGGAACCTCTCCTCCCTCCCCGGACGGGTCTGCTTCATGATTACCGAAGAGGATCTTGTCGGGGCGCCGGAGAACCTGTATACGATAACCGAATGGTGCATCGAACTCGGTATCGAACATGTCATGTTCCATATCAGCACGGAGAACCCGGAACGGCTCATCGGGCACCTCCCCGGGATTCGTTCTATCGGTGGGATAGCCCGCCTGACCATACACTACGGCGAACAGGAGGAGGTTACCGGCAGCGGAATCGATGTGACGGTGGCGATCGGAAAGAGCGGCCGGGAGGAGATCACGAACTGCATCCGGAAGATGGCGGAGAGCGGGGTGAATCCCGAGGATGTCGACGAGGAACTGATCGAGTCGTGCCTCACCTTTCCGTACGAGCCCGATCTCGTTATCAAGACCGGCGGCGACCACCTGACCGATTTTCTCATCTGGCAGTCGGTCTACTCGGAACTCTTCTTCCTCGACGTCAACTGGGCGCTGCTTCGAAAAGTCGACTTTTTGCGGGCGTTGCGCGACTATCAGTCACGAGCCCGCCGTTTCGGAACGTAACCGGCGCCGGAAAAGAGATTATTCGGCGTTCCGGTTCTGTAACCGTTCCTTTAGCCGCATCCTCTGGTCGTAGACCCGCATCGCCCGCAGGAGATCGATCTTCCTAAACGACGGCCAGTAGGGTGCGCAGAAGTAGACCGCGGACTCGTGCCCGTTCGCGAGCCACGGCAGGAAGTTCGAGGTCCGGCAGTCGTTCCCGGTCCGGACGATCAGGTCGACGGGAGGGATGTGCATTCCGCGGTTGAGATGCCCTTCCACGAGATCCGCGTCGATATCCCCCGCCGTCAGGAGGCCGTCCTTCACCTCCCGGAGGATCGAGCGGGCGGCGTGGACGATCTCGTTCCTGCCGCCGTACGCAAGGGCAATATTTACATAGTAGCCGGTATACTCCCGGGTGGTCTCCTCGGCCTCTTTTACCGTCTGCAGGAGATCGGCCGGGAGGAGGGAGCGGTCGCCGATCATCTGCACCCGGATCTTGTTCCGGTGAACCCGCTCGTCGGCCATGACGGCACGGAACTTCTCCTTGAAGAGCGAGAAGAGGGCGTCGAGTTCGTCCGTCTCACGCCGGAAGTTCTCGGTCGAGAAGGCGTAGAGCGTGATGTACTTGATCCCGAGCTCCGACGCCCAGTCGAGGACCTTCTCGGTGGTGTCGGCACCGAGCTTGTGCCCTTCGGCGTTCTGCATACCGTGGGTCTTCGCGAACCGGCGGTTCCCGTCCTGGATCACCGCGATGTGCCGGGGCACGTACCTGATCTGCAGCCGCAGGAGACGCTCGTACAGCGCCTCCATGCCCTTGCGCGCCTTCAGACCGGGGTCACCTCCACAATCATTCCTCCGTTCGGGTAGCGTTCGACGATCTCCTTCTTTCCGGGAAGATCGGCCGCGTGTTCGACGAGCAGCCACCATGCCGTCTCGATCCGGTCGCCGAGACGCTCGTAGCCTTCCTCCTCGAGAAGCGGGAGGAAGTCGCCCGGTAGCTGGGCGGATTCCAGCACGCCGTAGACGATCGTCCCGTCGTCGGTGATCTCGTCGAACGGTCGGGCAGTATTGCCAGCAATACGTTTTAATCGTTCCCGTAGCTGCACCGAGTCCTTAAACGACGAGGAGCACCAGTGCACCTTCAGATTCTTCGCGAGCGTCTCCGACCAGGAGCGGCAGCCCGAGACTGCGTTGTGGAGGCCGTCCTCGGTTTCATACCCCCGCTCGCGCATCGCGGCGGCGCAGGTATCCCCCCACTCGAGTTCGTTGATGTTCAGGAAGTCAAGGAGCGGCAGGATTGCTTCGAGGTGCTCGAGCCCGGGGAGCGCCGGCACCTCGATCCCGATCTCAAAGCCCAGCTCCCGCGCCTTCCGTGCGGATGCCGCCCACTCGCTCTCGGTGATCGTCGGCCAGTCCTCCTGCGGCGGGTGGAGGCGGATCTCGTCGACAAGCCCGCTGAGCCGCCGGAGCGTCTCTTCATCGGGCGCTATCCCGGTGTACATGTGGATCTGGTGCTCCGGCCCATAGGTCTGTTTCAGGAGCCGGCAGTACTCGATCACCCTGTCGAGGACGAGCAGCGGTTCTCCACCCGTAACCCCGGTGCCGAGCGCGCTCATGATCTCCGCCTCGGCGAGGATATCCTCCGGGCTCTCGATGCGCCGGTCGTTCGCATAGGCGGCGTCTTTGCCCTTCCGCTCGCGGGAGAGCGGACAGTACCAGCAGGTGCGGCGGCAGCGTCCCGTCACGAAGAGCACCAGTTTCGCACCCTCGTGGCAGAGGACGCATCCGCTCGAAAGCATCACCCCGTCCACCTCGCGGGCAAGCCGCGGAACCTCTCCCATAGGCATCCATAACTGTTGCACGCCTGATATCAAAAAGCCTTGGAGCGGCTCTGAGGTGGGCATTTCGATCGAAAATAAGGGATTTATGGAAATGGATTTTATAAAACGTCCAGGGAAACGTCGCGGATCTTTCCAGAAGAGTTATATAGCCCCCCGCTGAAAATTCACGTATCTCTTATGCCGCCCGCCCACCGTGACGACGGTCTCTCGGAAGTTGTCGGATTCGTGCTGATACTGGGAGTCATTGTCCTTGCTCTCTCACTCTACCAGCTCTACGGCGTGCCGGCGATCGGGCGCGAGAACGAGATCCTCCATATGAACGCGGTGAAAGACCGGTTCATCGATTATAAGATCGCCCTCGATTCGCTCTGGACGAATAACCAGACCGGCGTGACTCTCAGCACCTCCTTCGACCTTTCCACCGAGGGTGGCTATACCCAGGGCGGCGGGATGATCTTCCCGGTGCTCGCACCGATTCCATCTTCGGGCGCTATTAACGTGAACCGTCGTGGAACAGAGAATATTACAATAGAATATGACGGCACGACGGTCGCCGGTTTCCCAAAAGAGATGGGAGCCGTTCAGTTTGCGTCTGCCAATAACTACTGGATAGAGCAGACCTATTACTACCAGCTGGGCGCCCTCTTCCTCGCCCAGGACGGAGGGGCGACAGTCCGGCTCTCGCCGCCAATTTCCTGCTATAAAACCACCAATGACGACATAACCGTCGAAATTGTGGCTCTTCAGATGTACGGCTACCAGGAGACTGCCGGTAAAGGAGTCGCCCGGCTCGACACCCGGCTAAAGAACGGCCTGCAGACCGTCACACCCACCACAGGGAATGCGCATAACGTCACCATCAAGGTCTCCGCAGATGACGCGACTGCCAGAGAGGTCTGGGACAGACAGGGGACAGCAGAGCTTTGGGAGCACGCCTTTTCCGATGCTGCGGCCCGCGGCTATCTCCCCAGCACCAATTACACCATCTCAAGTGACGATGATTGGGCAAGCATTGCGATTCTAAACCCAACAACGCGGTACGTGAACCTCAAGGTGACCACCGCATCATACAGCGCCATTCTACAGGAGATTACAACAGCATAGCGTGAGGACTCTGAAAACCAGACGGAGATGAGAAATATGTGTATGAAATTTAAGAACGACCATGGGATCTCCGGGAATATCGGTGTTATGCTGATCGTCACCGTCGCGGTGATAGGCATCGCCGTCGTCGGAGTGACGGTAACATCCCAGGATACACCTGATGAGATACCGAACGTCGACATCATCATCGGGTGCGACCAGTGCAATGCCACGCACTACAACATCACCCTGTTTCACAACGGCGGGGACACAATTTCTGCAGGCGAATTCGAGATCCAGGCTTTCAATGCAGACGGGGAAGAGATAACTGTGACCAGTTGTTCGGGATCGTCCGACGACGTCTGGTCGATCGGCGATACGACCACCTTCGTTGCCGACGACGAACCGGCCTCCATCAAGATCATGTACACCACAGGATCGGCAGCCGCCATGCTCAAGTCCCTTGACCTCGGCATGCCCGGTGACGAGGAGGAACTCCCGTCACCGGATGTGTTCGTGGATGAAACCGGTACATCCACACCGACGCCGACGCCGACACCGCCAGCAGGTCAGGATGAAATGTTGATTCTCTATGCCTGCGAGAAGTCGGCCGGATCGGTTAGCGGATCATTTATGTTTACTGTTAGTGGTTCTGGCTGGCTGAAAACACACGGCGGCGGATCGCCATATAGCGGCGCACTGAATGAAGGCGAGGAGATAACAGTCAGAACGAGCGGCAATGCACAGGTGAATGTTGTCGGGACAGCTGATCAGCTCACAGTGTTCAGCGTATCGGGCAGCCAACTCTATGTCGATGTGGATGGTGTGCAGCGGGGCGGTCATCTTTCAAGCCTTCTAATCGACGGATACAGGGACTTTTCATCGGCACTTACTTTAAGTTCACAGGGTCATGGAAACTCCTACACAATGATGTATGTCGGCGGAGACCAGGTACTAGCCTGTTCAAACGATCCGCCTGTGATCCTCACCAATATCAGACCGGCAGATAGCGGCTTATTTTTCATTGACACCCACCAGGGGAACGGACAAGAGGCCGTATTCATGGGTACAGCAGAGAAATACTCCATAGACGGAGACGAAACAATCCTATAATCATTTTCACCGGATCATCGAGGAACCAGTTTTGGGTGGTAAAAGTTTAACATGGCTCAAAAATTCCGTGACAATGCAGTCTCAGAACTCATCGCCGTCGTCCTCCTGCTCGGCGTGCTGGTTGTCGGTGTCGGCATCATTATGGTCACGATAACCTCACAGCCGCTGCCCGACGAGGTGCCGAATATCAACGTCCTCATCGGAAATACCTCCTCGACCGTCCTGATCAAGCATAACGGCGGCGACCCGTTGCAAGAGGGGGACTTTTCAGTCGTCGTCGACGGCATCACTCTACCCAATAGCGCTGCGACGATCACCGGCGGCGACGGAGCGTGGCCGTGTGTTGTCGGGGAGACGCTGCAATATCCAGTGGCGACCGTTCCACATCGGGTCGCCATCATGTATACCGGCGGAGGCGGATCGGTGCTCCTGAAGTCGGCGTCACTGACCGGTGAGATCCGGACGGGAGGCCCTGATACCCCTGCAGGCCCGGGAGTGACGCCGCCGACGGGGAATATCACCCTGAGCTTTGACGACCAGGACGAACTCGACGCCTGGGTGGTAGACCAGTTCGTCGAGCAGCTTGAGAGCAACTCGATCTACCTGTATCAGAACGTCCTGAGCCAGAGCGACGTCTGGGGAAACAACGGTTTCTTCAACTTTACTATCTCGAAAGCGAATTCTTACCTGGAGCTGACCGTGAATAATATAGGGGAAACTCCGGACAGGATATCCTTCAGCATCGGCGATACGGTGAGCATCAAACTTGCCAACTCAGAGATGCGCTTCTTTGCCATCGGAAACGGAGGGTGGCATACCTTCGCGACCGACGTTTCAATCTATAAGAATAACGTCAGAATGGCAAATAGCAAAGGAAAGGTATACAGTTACATCGTCGGAGGGAGACTCTACGGGTTCAACGAGTTCGATTCATCCGTAGACATTACGACAAAGTCTGGGCCAAGCAATCCGCTCCATACCGAGCTCTACATCAACAACACGCCCCTGATAAACAGTACATGGACGAAGCCAATCACCCTCACCAACGTGCAGCCAGCAAAACCGACACTGCTGATACTGGATATCTCGAAGAACGATCCAAACTACATCGTCGGCATCGCAGACACGATAACGGGCATCACGTAGAAAATAGTTAGCAAAAGGAGGATGAGTAAGTATGCTCGATGCGATACAGGCAAGATTGTCCGAAGATGAAAATGCGGTATCAGAGCTGATAGGCACCATACTGCTCATCTCCATCATGACCCTCGCCGTATCCATCGTTGCACTTGCGATCATCCCCATCCTGTCTTCAGATACAAGTCTCCCCAGCGTGCAGGTGACGGCATTCAACGACACTGACATCCTGTATATCCGGCATATGGGTGGAGATTCAATACACGAAAATAATCTCCGCATCCTGATCGACGGCATTGATCACGACGATCTCGACCTGACCACCAATCAGATCCAGGGATGGGCTCAGTCCGATGGCGACGGATTATGGGAACCCGGGGAGACACTCTCCTATGACTTCCCGGATCTAACCACCCCTGCCACAATCATCATCGTCTATGACGGCGACGGAGGATCATACGTCCTCTACTCAGTCACTCAGGATGGAACAGGCATCCCCCCGCCGGGCGTTACCGAAGCGACACCATAGAGCCGCTCCATGCACAGATCACCGCTTACCACCCGCGCCGTCTCCGAACCCCTCGGCGCCGTCATCCTCATCGGCATCATCGCCCTCGGAGTAGCGCTCCTCGCTCTTGCCATGCTCTCGCAGCCGCCGCCGATGATCATCCCGCGGCTTGACGCGGCCATCACCAATGAGAGCACGGCGCTCTTTATCAGGCATGACGGCGGCGACCCGCTCCAGTGGGGGACGTTTATGGTCAGGGTTGACGGCGTCGATCGGACCGGATTCTGTTCGATCGTCGGCGGCGATGATGGCGGGGTCTGGCATATCGGAGAGGTCCTCTTCGACCCCGGCACCGGGGAGACCGTCCCGCCCGATCTCGTCCAGATCATCTACACCGGTGGACGGTCACCGGTACTGCTGGTCTCCCAGGAGCTCGACCCTGACCGGCAGTCGCCCATACCCACCTTCCCGACCGTACCCACAACGGTACCGACCACCGCTGCTCCGACCACGGCAACACCGACGCCGACGCCCGGCATACCCCCGGCGGCAGCCTTCACCGCAGATACAGCGGGCGGAACAGCACCGCTCACCGTCCGGTTCACCGACCGTTCGACAGGCAGTCCAACGTCGTGGCTCTGGAACTTCGGCGACGCATCCGGCGGCTCCGTGCAGAACCCGGTGCACACCTATACCGCCGCCGGCACCTATACCGTCTCGCTCACCGCCGCGAACGGCTACGGAAACGATACCGTAACAAAGGACGGTTATGTTATCGTTACACCACCGAAGGGCTACGCCGAGATCTCCCTCCAAAAGCAGTCCGGGAAGTGGCATATTGCAGACGGGACTTACCTCCAGTTCCGGGTCACCGACGCCTGGGGGTCGATCATCGTCGACGGGAGGCGCTACAGCCCCTGGCCGGGTGAAACCGTCAGGATGGCGATCGTGGGCGACCAGCAGGGCTGGATCACTATCTCCCCGACGGCGATCGAGACCTTCGAGTTCGACGACGTCGCCCTCTCCATAGCAGGAGAACAGGTCGCCGAAGGGCGCATCCGGTGGACGGGGGCCGATATCATCGGCTATACGGATGTCGAGTCCACGCTCACCCTCGTCGTCGACGGGAAGAGTGCAGAGACCCTGCTCAACGTCGACGGCAGGACGATCATCGACGGGGTCAACCGATCGGCGATCACCGTCAAGGGTCTGATCCCCGGCGGCTCCGGAATGCTACAGCTAAACCCGGACAGCCGCCCAACAGGGAGCGTTGAGCTGATCGGCGGAGCGGCATCCTGGGAGCTCCGGTAAGGGGAGCGCCGTCCGTGCTCCTGCATCCTCCCCATCCCACCCGAAAAAACCACCCCCACAGAAGCCCTCATACGGCCGATCTCGGAGCCAGCCATGGGAAAACACCCTCAAAAATTACCGTCGCTCATATCGCAGATATGGCCTCGCGATCCTGGCACATTTCGGGATTCAGAGCGACGTGCTTCGCCCGATTTTAATTCCGGGATTCTGCCTCAGGAAATGCCACTAAAATCGAAAAATGAGCCAGATTTGCCCGTTTTTCACCAGATGAGAGGGCGACCCCCGCGTCCTCCTTCGCGTCCCACTTCCGCACACGCTGTGCATACCACCCCCCGCAGACAGTCATCCGCACCTCGCGGGAGCGGCAAGCGGCGGACCGGTATCACAGATGTCGCACCGGCCGGCCCGCTCGAATCTCCGGTGATCGGGCAGCGGCCGGATGCCGGTTGCAACCCTGTTGTACATGGTGTTGCAAAGGGGGTTGCAAACATGGTTGCAAACACTTCCCGCATGCAAAAACCCCGTTAATTCGGGGAATTTTCGATTTACCGATGCATTGCTATTTTCGATATTTTTGTTTGCAACCGAGCCGAAAACACACAGCATCACGGGTTCATGCACTCGGCCAGGGTGCTCTTCCGATGGAGCCGGATCGGGCGAACTGTGTGATCCAGAAATTGTTGCAAACGACCTCATAGTGTCATGTTCGATCTCTTTCGGTATACCTTATTTTTCGAATTCCCCCTTGATTGTCGAGAAAACCCGCCCTCGATCTCTTTGCAACCACTATTGCAACCCCCTTTGCAACCGGGTTGCAAATGTTGCAAACCGTCTCCGGTGGCAGCCGGGGACTGTCGGATGACAATCAGGGAGGGCGATGTCTTTTCAGGATACCCGGGACTTCCTCGGCGCATGAGATCGTATATCCTCCTATCTCCCGGATGTCGTTGGTGTCCTCGCAAAGATCGAGGAATTCGCCGCGGGCCTGACCTACGGCAAGTTTTGCCGCGACGATAAGAGTGCCGTGACCAGGAGATTCACGATCATCGGTGAAGCAGCAAGACGAACGGCGATGCACTCCCCCACCACATACGATACGGTTATATCGCAATCCATCCGAGACGTGACCAATGGTTCTTGAAGAAGAATTGATCTTCTCCGATAAAGCAGATGCGGAGGAGTTCATAAAACACGTTCGCGCTGCAGGCTGCAGCGGAAAGGTCAGGACGGAGCATGCGATCATCCCCGAGACGATGTTTCACGGCAGAATACAGGATCTTCTCAAACTGCTGGATCGGGAGATTGACCGCCACAAAGACGACCCCGAGATGGCAGATCTCGTTGCACTCTCCGTCACCATGAAGGCGGGGATTGAGCGGAGGCGGGAGAACCTCCGGCAGTTCTTTGACGAGCACCCGGTCGGCGCGATCATCCCCGAACGGTCACTCATGCAGGACTTCGCCACCATCATCGGGAAGATGGCAACCGGTGAAGAGGCCGGAGAGCCTGACCCGGAAGAGGCCGACGCCATCATCACCGCGATCGGGATCAATGCTCTGCTCGAGGAGAACGGGCTCGTCGAAGAGACCGATGAGGGGCTCCGCCTCGTCGGAACCATAGAGCCCGAGGAGGCGTACACCTACTGCCCCGAGCATCCCTTCGTCGAGGTCGAGCCCGGAACGCTTCGCGAATACGGGATTGACGTAAAGATCACGGTCATCGCGGAGGAGCGCTACATCGCCTCGCTCGGACCGGAGATTATGTTGATCGACGACCCCGAACCGCTCTGGGATGCTCTCGACGGCATGGACGTCGATGAAGACGACGTCGACATCCTCCGGACGACCATCGCCTTCAAGCAGTTCATCATCGAACGCATCATGACCGTTCTTGAAGAACGGGGACGCGCGAGCAGGGAGGAACTCCTGGAAGAGTCGCTTTCCTTCGATGCCGTCCTGAACAAGGAACAGGACTCAGCATCGTTCATCCTGACCGAGGAGTATGTGAACGGGGTCCTGAACGATCTGAAGAAGGTAGGGCTGATAACCGGCAAAGACTCTAAGATCAAGCCGGTTAGCGCGAAATAGAGCCCGGAAGCCGTCAAAAGTCAGAAAAAACCCGGGACGAAAAGAAGGGTGGCCTGACCGCTTGCCGCCTGCACCGAAGGCGGGTCGTCTCACCTCGCACGACCCGCCTCTGCAGAAGGCAGAGAAATGGGATATACAGTTACAGAATCCCACTACTCAAGGATCTGCCCTTCGTCGACGAGCTCTGTATAGTCGTCGAACCAGTATGCCTCCGGATTGCTCTTGTAGACCATAAACCGCCCGATGTTCGCAGGATCGGCCGCCTGGTTATACTTGAAGAACGTATACTCCGGTGTCCTGCCCACCACCTCGATCTTGCCGGTCGCATGGGATATCACGAACCGGGCACGCTTCGCGAGGCCCGAGCAGCTGCCACGTGCCTGCTCGAAGATCTGGTACGACTCCTCGACCGGCACGGCGTAAGTCTTGTTGCCGACGGTCGGGCGGCACTGGAAGACGTAGTAGGGGGCGACGCCGATGAACGAGAGCTCCTTGAAGAGCAGGGCGAGCACCTCCGGATCGTCGTTGATCCCGCGGATCAGGGGCGTCTGGTTCATGATAACGGCGCCGGCATCCTGCAGAAGCCCGATCGCCTGCCGGGCGATCTCGGAGAGCTCCCGCGGGTGGTTGAACTGCGCCATGATGTAGATCCTCTTTTCCTCGGTGCTGTACTCGCGGATGAGATCGAGGAGGGAGGGATCGTCGACGATCCGATAGGGATCAAACGCCGGCATCTTCGACCCTATCCTGATGATCCGGACATGGTCGATCCGCCGCAGCTCGCCGATGATCCCGCGAAGCTGCCCGGTCGGCAGGATGAGCGGGTCGCCGCCGGTGAGGAGGACGTTCGTGATCTCCGGATGCTCCCGGATATAGGCAAGCCCGGCCGAGACATCCTTCTTCACCTCGCGTCCGTCTTTGATGAAGAGGCGTTTGCGGAAACAGTAGCGGCAGAGCCCGCCGCAGAGATCGCTCACGAGCAGGAGAGCGGTCTCCCGGTATTTATGCTGCAGTCCGGGCGAAACGGTATACGACCCTTCGGACGAGGGATCGAGCCTCCCCCACGCTTCGAGCTCCTCCGGACAGGGGATGATAAGGCGGCGGATCGGATCGGCCGTATCCTGCCAGTTGATAAGCGAGAGGTAGTATTCGTTCGCCCGAAAAGCAAACGTATCGGTAATTTTTGAGAGATCGCCGGGCGCATGGACGCCAAATCCGTCGATCTGATCGAGTGATGAGATGTATCGTGGCTTCATCTGTTTCCTCCGTGTGACTCTCCGTGCACACACCATTGTAAGAGGCATATAGGTCAAAAACCGGCTGGCAATCGTTGAAGAGTGAAAGGTGCTTGCCCGCAAGCGAACACAGGAGAAGCATGGCGCCCCTGCGGCTCTGCCGGTGACCGTGCCCTGGCCTCACGTAGTGGAGTCTTCTGCACGATATATCGTCGTCAGGAGATTTATACCTTCGGAGTGGAAATCCGGAAGAAAAGAGAGTAGAATATCTTCAGATTTGATGCGGCTCCTGGTTCCGCTATTCTTTCTTCTTCTTTGCCATTGAGAGGATATCCACCATATATTTCCCCTCACGGTCGAGACGGACGACGACCTCGTCGCTCTGCGCCATCTTCTCGATATTCAGTTCGTACGAACCGGGACCGAGAATGCGGATACTCTCGACGCGGTCGTAGACCTCAACCTGCCGCGAGGCTCCGGAGGGTTTCACCTCAAGGACATCCGCCCCGGTATCCTCCGCGATCTCCTCGATGGTCTTCTCCTCGAGCACATCATCGTGCCGGTGCGCCTCGCGGATGTAGAGGAACTTCTTCCCGCCGCAACTCGGACATCCCTTCAGGATCTTCGTCGACCCGTCTTCAAACTCCCTGCCGCATTGCGTACACTTGTGAGGCATCCCGGACTCACCTTGAGGAGATCCACGCGCTGATGAGATCCTTCTCCTTCTTCAGCATCTTCAGCTGATTTGCCGGCCCGATGACAGTCAGGCGACTATCGTTCTTCTTCCCGCCGAGAAGCCGGCCGAAAAATCCACCTGCATCCTTGAGAGGATACGTCTCCATCTCGATCCCGGAGAACCCGTCCGGGGTGATCTCCCGCATCGTCACCTCGATGAGTTTACTCTGCTCGTCGGGGGCGAGACCCCGCTCGAGGACGACGATATTGCCCTCCATGACATCGTCAAGGATCAGTCGGATCTTCTCCATCGCCGTCAACCGGTCGAGACGTTCTGCAGAGATCAGGTCAATCTGTACACCCTGTATCATATCCATCACCCAAAGTAGCCCGCCATCTTCTCGTACAGCTCTTCCACATTGTTCCCTTCGAGACCCGATATCGAGATGACGGGGTGCTGGGGGAACGCACTCTTGATCCGGGCTGCCGACGCATCGGGAAGGTCGTTTTTGTTGGCGACGATGAGGACGGGAAGTTTCCTGCTCTCGATGATGCCGACCATCATGATGTTCACCTGCATGAACGGATCCTGCGTCGAGTCGAGCATATAGATCACGCCGTCGATATCTTCCCGAAGCCAGTGCATCGCTTCGGCAACCCCTTCGGTCGCCTCCCGTGCCCGCTTGACCGCGTCGTCTTTCTCGAGGCCGTACTCGAGGAACTCGTTATAATCGATCTTCGTCGTGACCCCGGGCGTATCGACGATATCGATCGTGACGGAGTTACCGTTGTTGCCGGTGATGGTAATATTCTCCTTCCTGCGGACGCGGCGTGTCTCGTGCGGAACTTCACTGACCGGCCCGACAGCATCTCCGGTCCAGTCCCGCACGATTCTGTTGGCAAGCGTCGTCTTGCCGGCATTGGGGGGACCGTAAATACCAATGCGGGAAGATCGCTTCCTGAAGAACGTCTTCAGAAACTGCGAAATCTTCTGCTTTGTACGTACCAAGAACGTCATTTTGCACCCTCATCTCCTCTAGTTTTTACACTACTTAGTAACACTATGCCACTCGTAAATAAATATAATTATATGTAATTGCAGGTGATTTAATCCGATTCGAGGACGAAAGTCCCTTCGCTTGCCACGAGAATTCTTTTATACTGCTGAATCCTAGATACAGGTGAACCTGAAGGATCAGCTAAAAGAGCGACCATATAGGGTGAATTTCATGGCGAACCACAACGACTCAATCCGCTTCGAGATACGCGTTCCTATCCGCGAGGTGATGCGAAGCCACCCAACGACAATCGACGTAGGAGAAACGGTCGCAGATGCAGCCCGGGCAATGTGCCGCGACGAAGTCGGCAGCTGCATCGTCCTGAAAGATAACCTCCCGATAGGGATCATCACCGAAGAAGATATCAACTGCAAGGTTGTTGCACAGGACAAAAAGCCGAGCAGTGCACACATCAGCGAGATAATGAGCACCCCCCTCATCACCATAGGTGCCGACAAACTGGTTGCCGACGCCGCATACATCATGGTGAAGCACCGGGTTCGGAGGCTGCCCGTGGTCGAGAACCAGACCGTCATCGGCATGGTGACCGTCCGGGACATCCTCACGGTAGCAAACGAGATGAACGAACTCATGGCCGATCTCATCGAGATCAACCGCGAGGAGGAGTATGCAATGGGAGTCTGCGACCGGTGCGGGAATATGTCGGACGACCTTCTGCGCATCGACGCCCTGATGCTCTGCCCGGTCTGCAGGGAGGAGGATCGAATCATATGAAAGTCGCTGCAAATCTGATGGTGAACATACCGAAACTCCGCTACGATGAGTTTGCGACGAAAGCACGCAGTATCCTGCGGGAAGATGTCTTTCGCGAACTCTATGTCACTGACGACCGCGGACACCTGCTCGGATACGTGGATATCTCCGATGTCCTCCGGGTAACCGGGACGAAGTCGAACGTCACCGTCGAGGGGTTCGTCAAGGAAGCAGCCAGAGTCAGTCCCGAGACGCCTCTTGAAGAGGTCGCTCGCGCAATCAGAAGCACTATCACCAACAGCGCAGCAGTCGCCGATGCTGACGGAAAGGTTCTCGGCGGAGTGCTTCTCTCGGATCTCTTCCCGGTACTCGCCTCGCGGAGTGAGATCCGCGGCCGGGTAGCAGATATCATGTCACGCGACGTCGTCACCTGCGCGCCGCACGACCCGATAGCCGGGGTCTACAGCCTCATCACGGCAAGCGGTTTCTCGGCCTTCCCGGTCGTTGCGAAGAAAGAACTGATCGGGATCGTCTCACGAAGAGATCTTCTGCGTGCGGGAGGCGTCAGAACCGCAGTGAAGAACGGGGCGGACTACACCGTCGAGCGGATCATGACGACACCGGTCGTCACCGTCTCCCCGGACGACCAGGCCAGGGCCGCCGCCGACCTGATGGTCAAACATAATATCAGCAGGCTTCCGGTCGTGGACGGGACGCACCTCGTCGGCATCATCGACCGGCACGATGTGCTGAAAGCATTCTCAACGTAAAGGAGGTTAGGATCACTATGCACCAGAATGACCAGAAGAAGAAACAGGCCGATAAACTACTGAAGATGCCAGGAAAACTCCATCGCGGCCCGGTCAACTTCAAATCCCGGATCGCTGAGCAGGACGGCGAAATCATGGCTTACGCGACCAGGGACGTCATCACCGTTCCCCAGACGACCCCGATCATCCAGGCCGTCGAGGTCATGACCCGTGAAGGATTCCGCCGCCTCCCGATCGCCGATGCGGGAAGCGGTAAACTTCGTGGAATCGTCACGAACAGCGATATCATCAACTTCATGGGCGGTGGCGACAAGTACAACCTGGTCTCCGTCAAGCACAAAGGGAACTTCCTTGCGGCGATCAACGAGAGCCTCCGGGAGATCATGACCCCGTACCTGATCACCCTCAGCGACGGCGCCCACATCGCCGATGCCGTCGACATCATCTTAAACAGGAACGTCAGTGGTGTTCCCATCGTCGATACCGACGGAAACCTCAAAGGCATCGTCACAGAGCGGGATGTCATGAAGGTTCTCGCGACGGAGCACTCGACCCAGACCGTGGAGGAGATTATGAACACATCGGTGCGGGTCGCCCGGCCCGACAGCCCCGTCAGCGAGGTCAGCAGCAAGATGGTGAGACACCAGTTCCGGCGACTCCCGGTCGTCAGCGACGACGTCCTCTGCGGCATCATCACCGCCACCGATATCATGAACTACCTCGGGAAGGGCCAGGTCTTTGAGAAACTGGTCACCGGGGACGCCGGCGACGTCATGGGACTCCCTATCCGCGCCCTCATGTCCGGGGACCTCCACACCACAACACCGGAGAAGAACATCCACGATACGGCCGTCGAGATGCTCCGGCAGCGTATCGGTGCAATGCCGGTCATCGAAGACTCGCATCTTGTCGGTCTCGTGACCGAGTACGATCTTGTGAAGGCATTCTTAGAGGAGTGAAAGAGATGCACGCAGTTGACGTAATGACGTCCCCGGTCTATGTCGTGGCACCGGCAGAGAGCATCGGGCACGCCCGCAACCTCATGCTCAGGCACCGGGTCTCCCGTCTGCCGGTCATGGAGGGCACCGCCCTCTCAGGGATTCTGACCAAGAAGGATATCGCCTACGGCCTGCGGCAGACCGAACCGATCTGGCGGCGGAGACCCATCGACCGAATCCCGGTCAGTATCCTGATGGCGCCGGAACCGATCACCGTCTCCCCCGAGACGAACACCCGGGAGATTGCACGAACGATGCTCGAGCGGGACATAAGCGGACTGCCGGTCATCGAAGAAGGGAGCGTTACCGGAATCGTAACGAAGTCCGATCTCATGCGTTCCGCGCACATCCGCGGCCTGACCGGCCATGTCGATGCCGTCATGGAGGAACCCGTCACCGTCAACCGCTATCATTCACTGGATCACATTATCGATACGCTAAAAGGGAACAGTGATAAACTCATCGTCGTTAATGATAATGGAAGCCTGGCAGGTATTATCACGGAGAGCAACCTCGCCTTCTTCGAATACCTGGACGAGAAGAGGAACCTGCCGGCCAAAGATGTCACACATCTTCGGAAAGCCGAGCCTGCAGGGAGAAAACGCTTCAGATACGTCACAGAAGTGTCTGCAGTCGCGGAGGATATCATGAGCCGCCCGGTGATCACCACCGGTTCGGAGACATCACTCGGCGAAGCAGTCGCCACCATGCTCCAGCATCACATCAACAGCCTCGTCGTCGTCGACGGCGAAGAGGTCAAGGGAATTATCAAGCGAGATGATATCATCAAGGAAGTGGCAAAATGAGCGAGAGATTTCAGATACTGGTCAAAGACGTAATGTCACGCCCCATCACCATTGCAAAATCCGCAGTCGTCAGCGAAGCCCTCAAGAAGATGCTCGATGAAGGAAACGATCCGCTCATCGTCACCAACAACGGCACCGTTGTCGGTACGACATCCCGTGCGGCTATCGCCGAGAGTCTCGGAAGCAGGAAGAACTCCACGATCTCGCCGACATCCATTCACGTCGCCAACACCGTCGAAGAGGACTTCACCTCCGCCTATCCCGACCAGAACCTCGGTGTCCTGGTACCCCTGCTCCAGCGCTACAAACTTGTCGTGGTGCTGGACAGCGAACACCGGCTCATCGGTCAGGTCGGAGCGGGAGACATCCTCCGCGTACTGCGCCCGTCCGGAACGCTTGCAGACGTAATGGAACCTGTATACACCATCCAGGCAGAAGAGCGTGCCGTGCACCTCCGCCGCAGGATGCTCGACGACAACATCGACCGGTTCATCGTCAACGACAACGACACGACGCTCGGCATCGTAACCGAGACCGACGTCGCGAAGGCGATGTACTCCTTCAGAGAGGTTGTCGAGGACAAGTACCAGGACCACCGGATCAGAAACCTCCTCGTCCGGGACATCATGAGCTCGCCGCTCGTCTCCGTCACGTCGGATACGGGCGTCTCGGAGGTCATCGACCTGATGCTCAAGAAGAACATCGGCTCGATGCCGATCACGAAGAACGGAAAAGTGATCGGGGTCGTCACCCGAAACTCGCTGATCCAGGCGTTGTAAAACCTTCCAGAATCATCACTTTTTTCTTCCGGGTTCTGCGCGAAGATGGCAGATACCTGTGCCCTTTGGACGGTTTCCCCCATTGCGGCAGAAACAGGGAATTGTGCCAATCATTAATAGCACGGAATGGCAAACCCCATAGCGGAGTTTGCCATGAAACCAACGCAGCCAGTCGAACCGAACGTCAACGTCACGGCTCTCCTTCAGTCGATGAGTAAAACGGGTTTTCAGGGACGAAAACTCGGAGAATCTCTCGGTATCTGGACGGATATGGTTCGAGACGAGGAGTGCACCATCCTTATGGGGCTCTCCGGCGCAATGATCCCCGCAGGCATGCAGAACTGCCTGATCGAGCTCGTCAGGAACCGTCTCGTCGACGTTATCGTCTCGACAGGCGCGAACATATTCCACGACACATGCGAACACCTCGGCGTACGCCACTACCTCGGGCACCACCACGCCGACGACTCCGCGCTCTTCGAGCAGGGGATCGATAGGATCTACGACGTCTTTGCATACGAGGGACAGTTCCGGGAGATCGATGCAGAGATCGCGCGGTTCGCCGGAGAACTCGCGCCGTTCAAAGGCTCGTCGCGGGAGTTCATCGAGCGGCTCGGCCGGTGGCTCATGGAGCAGCGGCCGGAGGGCCGATCGCTCGTCGCTACCTGCGCGGAGCATGGCGTCCCGATCTTCATCCCCGCCCTCTGCGACTCCTCGATCGGCATCGGACTCGTCATGGCACGGCGCCAGGGGATCTCCATTGATGTCGATCAGATCGCCGATACCGACGAGATCACGAAGATCGTGGAGGATGCAGAGAAGACCGGCGTCATCTACGTCGGCGGCGGCGTCCCGAAGAACTTCATCCAGCAGACCCAGGTGATCGCGTCGATCCACGATCAGAATCTCGGCGGGCACGCCTATGCAATACAGTATACCACCGACGCGCCGCACTGGGGCGGCCTTTCCGGGTGTACGTTCGAGGAGGCGATCAGCTGGGGCAAGGAGGCACCGCAGTCTCCCCGCGTCCAGTGCTTCTGCGATGCAACCATCGCACTCCCCATCATTACCTCAGGCCTGCTCGGAAGCGGAGTGAAGCGGGCGAGAACCAAACCCTAACACCACAACAATTATTACTGAATCCCGCACACGATATAAAGCACAAGTCATAGAAAGCTGTGTCTGGAGCAACACCAAGCGGTGTTGCGAGTGTCGAGTGATGCGAAATTCTATGTTGAGGTAGCCAAGCCTGGTATGGCGCAGGTTTGCTAAACCTGTGTCCCCCTGGGACTCGAGGGTTCAAATCCCTCCCTCAGCGCTTCCAAACGATTGCAACCACTGACACCATCTGTCAAGAGGCGATTTCATGGATGAAGAAGAAATAAAATACTTTGTTCGGATCAGGAATACCGATCTCGATGGAACCAAGGCAGTGCAGATTGCACTGACCGGGATCAAGGGAATCGGACCCCACACGTCACGGACGATCTCCCGGCTCGCTGCAGTCGATGCGCGTGCCATTATGGGAAAGCTTGACGACGACTCTGTCGCACGGATTGCAGATGCCGTCGAGGCATACACCGCCACGGTTCCACCCTGGATGGTTAACCGCCCGAAGGATATCTACACCGGCGAGTCCAAACACCTCCTCGGCAACGACCTTGTCATGATGCAGGAAGAGGACATCAACCGCATGCGCAAGATCCGCTGCTACCGCGGCATCAGGCACGAGACGGGTCAGAAGGTCAGAGGTCAGCGCACCAAGTCCACGGGTAGAACTGGCACGACTGTCGGTGTGAAGAGGAAGAAAGCATAACGCTGGTGTAAAGCATGGGATATCCAGGAAAGAACCACAAACAGTACGCCACACCGAAGAGGCGCTTTGAGAAGACGCGGATCGAAGACGAGAAGCGTCTGGTCATCGAATACGGCCTGCGCAACAAGCGTGAGATCTGGAAGGCTCAGAGCGTCATCAGAAAGTACCGTAAAGCGGCACGTGAACTCGTGGCCTTACGGTCTGCCGGAGCGACGCACCAGGACGAGTACGAGAAGAAGCGCGACCAGCTCATGAACCACCTGCGCCGCTACGGCCTCGTGGGAGAGAGCGCCGACATCGACAACGTGCTCGCACTCAAAGTCGAGCAGCAGCTCGACCGCCGCCTCCAGACCATGGTCTGCAGGAAAGGGCTTGCACGCTCCTCGAAGCAGGCACGCCAGTTCATCACCCACGGCCACATCGCCATCAACGGCCGCAGGGTAACCATCCCGAGCTACCGCGTCTCCAGAAGCGAAGAAAGCGAACTCGGATATTACGGCCCCTCCCCGCTCACGAACGAGGTTCACCCCGAACGTGACCGGATTGCACGTGCAGGAGTGAGATAAGAATGGCAGCGGATAAAGAGAAGTGGGGCATCGCACACATCTTCGCCTCCTTCAACAACACCATCATCACCGTCACCGATCTCTCCGGCGCAGAGACCGTCACCAAGAGCAGCGGCGGTATGGTGGTAAAGCAGGACAGAAACGAGAGCTCCCCGTATGCAGCAATGCAGATGGCGACGCAGGTCGCACAGAACGCCAGGGACAAGGGTATCACCGGCGTCCATGTCAAGGTTCGTGCACCCGGTCGCGGGAAGCAGCGCAGCCCCGGCCCCGGAGCTCAGGCAGCCATCCGTGCCCTCGCTCGTGCAGGCATGAGGATCGGTCGTATCGAAGACGTCACTCCGGTGCCGCACGACGGAATCCGCGGTAAGGGCGGACGGAGAGGCAGGAGAGTTTAATGGATATTGCGTTTGCTCAGCTTGATGAGAGAGTCGCGAAGTTCGTGCTGAGCGGAGCAAGCCCCGCGTTTGCCAATACGTTCAGACGGGCGATGATCAGCGAGGTTCCGACGCTCGCCATCGAGGATGTGCGGATCTACGACAATACAAGCGTCCTCTTTGACGAGATGCTGACGCACCGCCTCGGCCTCATCCCCCTCAGGACGGACCTCAAGAGGTACGCGAGGAAGGACGAGTGCACCTGCGACGAACTCGGGTGTCCGGTCTGTACGGCAACCTATACGCTCAGCGTCGAGGGGCCGCGGACGGTCTATTCACGGGATCTGATCCCCCAGGACCCCGAAGCCGCACCGGCAGAGGACGAGATCCCGATCATCAAACTGGCCAGTGACCAGAAGATCGTACTCGAGGCGCATGCCGTCGTCAGTACCGGCAAAGAGCATGCAAAATGGCAACCGACCATTGTCTGCGGCTTTAAGAACTATCCGGTCATCGTCATCGACGAGAACTGCGACGGATGCGGCATGTGCATCGAAGAGTGCCCCCGGGACGTGCTTGAGGCAGTACAGAGCGGCGTGAAGGTCGCAGAAGGACGCCTCGAGCTCTGCTCCATGTGCAAACTCTGCGAAAAAGCTTGCCTTGCCGGCGGGATCGGCGATACGTCTGCCATCCATATCCGGGCTGATGAAAGCAGGTTTATCTTCGTCGTCGAAGGCGACGGTTCCCTGCCGGTCCGCGAGATCATCGAGAGAGCGCTGCAATATATCCAGAATAAATCAGACGACTTGGTAGAAGTGTTGACGGAGATTACGGGAGAGGGTGCAGATGAAGAAGTCAGTTAACAAGACAAACCCACGCCTCACCAGCCTTATCGTGATGCTCAAAGATGCATCACGCACCCACGAGGCGAAGATCTGGCGTGAGATTGCAAAGAGGCTGGATTCCCCCCGCCAGAACTACGCTGAAGTAAACATCAGCAAGATCAGGCGATATGCAAATGAGGGAGAAACGATCCTGGTGCCCGGCAAAGTGCTCGGCAGCGGCTTATTAGACCTTCCGGTGAAGGTTGCCGCGCTGAACTTTTCCGAGTCTGCGGTGAGCAAGATCACCGGAGCGGACGGTACCTGCATGACCATCGAGGAACTCGTCCGGGACAACCCGACGGGGAGCCGCGTGCGGATTCTCAGGTGAACGACATGGTTACAATCATCGACGCCAGCGGACTGCTGCTTGGAAGAATGGCAAGCACCGTTGCCAAACGGTCACTCGAGGGAGAAGAGATTGCCATTGTAAATGCTGAGAAGACCATCATATCCGGTACCCGCGCGCACGTCATCGGGCACTACGACGAGAAGAGGAAGCGCGGCTCGCGTGAAGGCGGTCCGTTCTTCCCGCGCAGGCCCGATCACATCGTGAAGCGTACCATCCGCGGTATGCTCCCCTACAAGCGGGAGCGGGGAATCGCCGCATTCCAGAAGATCAAGGTATACGTCGGTGTGCCGCCGGAGTTTGAGGGGCAGGAAATGGAGTCCCTTCCAAAGGCGCACATCGACCGGCTGAGCAGCTCGGCGTACGTGACTCTCGATGCGGTCAGCACCTACCTCGGAGCCAAATACTAACCGGTGATATTATGGCAATGGCAAAAATCATAAATACGAGCGGAAAGAGAAAGACAGCAGTCGCCAGGGCGACCCTGAAGAGCGGGAACGGCAGGATTCGCATCAACTCCGTACCCCTCGAGATCTACGGGACCGAGCTCATCCGCATGAAGATCTCTGAGCCCCTGCTGCTCATACCGACGGCGTTCGACGGGATCGACGCAAACATCGACGTCCACGGCGGCGGCGTGATGGGACAGGCAGAAGCAGTCCGCACGGCGATTGCGCGCGGTATCGTTGACTGGCACAACGACCCCCAGATCAAGGACGTTTTCCTGACCTACGATCGCACGCTGCTCGTCAATGACTCACGTCAGAAAGAGACGAAGAAGCCGCACGGTCGCGGTGCCCGTAAGAAGTTCCAGAAGTCGTACCGTTAAATCGTAAAGGCTATAAAGGAATCAGGTACAATAATATGATACCAGTACGATGTTTTACCTGTGGTAAAGTCATATCCACCAGGTGGAAAGAGTTCGAGGAGCGGCGTAACGCCGGCGAGGATCCTAAACAGATCCTCGACGATCTCGGCCTTGAACGCTACTGCTGCAGGCGGATGTTACTGACACACAAGGAAATTGTGGAGGATCTGAATCCATACCAGTGAGGGGTCGTGGGGTAGCCTGGCCATCCTATGGCGTTCGGGATGCTGTGACCTGAGTTCAAATCTCAGCGACCCCATTTTCATTATTAACGAATTTTGAGGACGTATGATGGAATCGTATACTCGATATGAACGAGCGCGGATCATTGGTGCCCGGGCTCTACAGATATCGATGGGTGCGCCGCTCCTTATCAACACCGCCAAAAATGAACCGCTTGAGATTGCGCTTGAGGAGTTTGAGTGCGGCGTAATCCCTATCACCGTAAAGAGAAAGTAGTGATCTGATGACGTCCATAGAACAGATTACCGTAAGAACAATCCTGGATAGCCGCGGGAACGCTACCGTCGAAGCCGACATCTATACTGCATGCGGGTTTGGACGGGCAGCAGCGCCGAGCGGCGCCAGTACCGGAACCTATGAGGCAAAAGTCCGGCCGGCCCGGGATGCGGTAGAGAACGCACAGGAGCACCTGATTCCATCACTCATCGGCGAGGACACTCGCGATCAGATCACATTCGACGCACTGCTCAGGGAGCTCGACGGTACTGCTGATTTCAGTTCTATCGGTGCAAACGTAGCAGTAGCACTCTCACTTGCCTGCGCAAAGGCGGCCGCATCCTCTCTCGACCTCGAACTGTTCAGGTACCTCGGCGGAGCATTCGCCGGCAGAACACCTCTGCCCCTTGGAAATGTCATCGGCGGCGGAGCGCATGCCACCGATGCCACCGAGATCCAGGAGTTTCTCGTCGTCCCTACGGGCGCTGCAGATGCACAGGAAGCAGTCTTTGCAAACGCAGCCGTCCACAGGACGGTCAAGGACCTTCTGAAGAAGCGGGGCAAAGGCTGCGGAAAGGGCGACGAGGGTGCATGGGCGCCCCGGATAGCGGACGCAGAAGCATTTGAGATCATCACCGAAGCCGTCGGTACCGTATCCGACGACATGAACGTCGAGATTAACATGGGCATCGATGTTGCCGCAAGCGAGCTCTTCGACGGTGAGCAGTACCGTTACCGTGACGGTGCAAAGAGCCCCGAAGAGCAGGTTGCCTACATGGCCGACCTCGTCGACCGGTACGATCTCGTGTATGTCGAAGACCCGCTGGCCGAAGAAGACTTCGACGGGTTTGCAGACCTGACCGATATGGTCGGTGACCGCTGCCTCATATGCGGAGACGACCTCTTCGTAACGAACGTCGACCGGATCATGCGTGGTCTCGAGAAGCATGCGGCAAACTGCGTGCTGATAAAACCAAACCAGATCGGAACGCTCAGCGATACGTTCGAGGCCATTCACCTCGCACAGTCAAACGGTATGGAGACCGTCATGAGCCACCGATCGGGCGAAACGACCGATAACACCATCGCTCACCTTGCCACCGCGTTTGAATGCATTTTCTTAAAGACCGGTGCCGTAGGCGGAGAGCGAATTAGCAAACTGAACGAATTGATACGTATTGAGGAGCTGATCTAATGAGCGGAAGCGAGATGGAAATCGAGTTAAAAGAGCCACTCATCCCAGTCGAAGAGTATCTGGCAGCGGGTGTGCACATTGGTACCCAGCAGAAGAGCAAGGATATGATGAAGTTCATCTACCGGGTACGCGGAGACGGACTGTATATCTTAGACATTCAGGCTACCGACGAGAGGATCAAGACCGCCGCAACATTCCTCTCCCAGTTCGACCCGACGAAGATCCTGGTCGTCACCTCCCGGCAGTACGGTCAGTACCCGGCACGGAAGTTTGCGGAGACCATCGGCGGCATGGCCGTCGTCGGCAGGTTCATCCCCGGTATGCTGACAAACCAGCGCCTGAACAAATACATCGAGCCCGATGTCATCGTCGTGACCGACCCCATCGGCGACCACCAGGCCATCACCGAAGCGGTTCAGACCGGGATCCCGATCGTCGCACTCTGCGACACCAACAACATGACCAAGTTCGTCGACATCGTCATTCCCACCAATAACAAAGGCAGAAAGGCGCTCAGTATGATCTACTACCTCCTCACCAAGGAGATGCTGCGCTCCCGGGGGATCTCGACCTCCCTCACTCAGGAAGACTTTGAGACAGAGTTATAAGATAGCAGGCATAGAGACACAAGCTTGATCAGTATGCGCCCATGCAGTGTAGCAGGTACGTTTTATCCTGCGGAGCCCCGCCACCTCGAGCAGCTGCTTGAGAAGTTCTTCAAAACCAGGGCAGCGGGTCTCGATGCACGGGGCATCGTCTCCCCCCATGCCGGATACGTGTATTCGGGTGAGACATCAGCCTGTGCCTTTTCCGCCATACCGCCTGAATTCGACGGTACATTCGTTCTTATTGGTCCCAGTCACCGGGGGTACATGACAGGTACCTCCGCCATACCATGGGCGACACCCCTCGGCCTTGTCGACACCGATACGGCGTTCATCGAAGCACTCGAGATCGACGTCGACGAGGCATCGCAGCAGAACGAGCATTCGCTCGAAGTGCAGATGCCCTTCATCAAATATCGGTTCCCCCGCGCGAGGATCGCACCGATTATGATGGGCGATCAGAGTTACGAGGGAGCGGTCGCCCTTGCCGGGCATATCGTGCAGGCAACCGGCCGGACCGGGCGTGATGTCAGGATTGTTGCATCAAGTGACTTTTCACACTACGTCCCGGACGCCACAGCCCGGAAACACGACCTCTATGCGATCGAGGCGCTTGAAGCGCTCGATATCCCGGAGTTTTACCGGCGCCTGGCCGAAGTGGGAGCAAGTGCGTGTGGATACGGCCCTATTGCGGCAATGTGCATCGCCTCCCGGACGCTCGGGGCAACGAAGGGTCAGCTTCTGCGTTATACAACCAGCGGCGACGTGACAGGAGACTATGATCAGGTGGTGGGGTACGCAGCGATAGCGGTGATCTAGAGTGGCAACGTGGAGCGCGCCGGGGAAGGTATTCCTCTTCGGCGAGCATGCTGTCGTTTACGGCAAGCCGGGAGTAGCGATGGCTATCAAACCGCGCGTGTTTGTCACCGTACGCAAATCGAAAAACCCCACACACGCAAAGTCTCCGTATATCGACGAGTGTTTCAAAGCGATGGGCGTGCGCGGGAGCGTGTATGTCCATTCCCAGTTGCAGAGCTCAAGTGGGCTCGGGTCATCCGCGGCCGTGACCGTGGCGACACTCTGTGCGATCAACGACGAGTACAATCTCGGTCACTCGCGGGATGCTATCGCAGATATTGCCTTCAACATCGAAAAAAAGGTTCAGAGAGGGCGGGCAAGCCCTACGGACACCTATGTCTCCGCAACCGGGGGCCTCGTGCTGATCACCGGTTCGTCGAAACGGAGGCTTCCTCCGCAGAACCTGCAACTCGTCGTCGGGAACACGCTTGTCTCGCACAGCACGTCGAAGATGGTCGAGATGGTCGGGGCTCAGCGCAAACGGCATCCCGATATTATCAATCCTATCCTCGACGCCATCGGAGCGGTCACCATGACTGCTCTCCATAACATTTCAAACCCCAAAGAGCTCGGCCGGTGCATGGACATCAATCACGCACTTCTTGAAGCGCTGGGCGTCGGTCATCCGGCAAGCAGCCGCCTCATTCTCGCCGCACGGACAACCGGTGCATACGGCGCAAAGATTACCGGTGCCGGCGGCGGAGGCAGCATCATCGCACTCTGCCCGCGGCGCGCAAAGAGCAGGGTAGCAGGTGCGATAGAGTCCTGCGAGGGCAGAGCCATCATCACCTCCATCGATACGGAAGGCGCCAGAAGAGAGAAGAATGACTGACACCGTGGTATTGAAGCTGGGTGGCAGCGTGGTCACCGACAAGTCGGGAGACTGCGCAATAGATCACGCTCGCATCACGGCGATCGCATCGGAGATCGCCGCACGCCGAGCGGATGGGATCGTCCTGATCCACGGTGCAGGCTCCTGCGGCCATCCGGAGGCGCGCCGCTACCGGCTCGGGGAGGGTCTCACACTCGGGAACACACCCGGGATCTACCATACCCATGCCGCCGTCTGCAGGCTCAATACCGCAATCGTCGAAACGCTGCGCACTGCAGGGCTCGAAGCTCTCGGCCTTCATCCGCTTGATATGGGACTCGCTGAGAACGGACGGCTCGTCGCGTTCGAGACCGGGCATATCGAGGAGATGATCAACCACGGTATCGTACCGGTGCTCCACGGCGATGTTGTCATGGATAGAAACCGGGGCGCCTGTATCGTCTCCGGAGACCAACTCGTTCTGTATCTGGCACGCCGGCTGAAGAACAGCCGTGTCGGGCTCGCGACCGATGTTCCGGGCGTCCTGAAAGAAGGAGCCGTCATTCCGGCGATCGACCGTGCCGGCATCGGGGCGATAGCCATCGGCGGGTCGGGCAACACCGACGTGACCGGCGGGATGCAGGGAAAGATCGCCGAACTGCTGACCCTTGCAGACGACGGCATAGAGTCGAATATCTTCCACGTCTCGAAGGTCGGCGCATTCCTGGACGGAGTCGACCACGGCGGGACGATTGTAGGGAGGAGCAGGTAGCATGGAGCATACCACGCCGACGTCCTCACGAAAGAAAGAGCACCTGAGGATCTGCTGCGAGAGAGCCATCGAAGCAGGCGATGCCGGTTTCGGAGACGTGCGCCTGGCACACAACGCTCTTCCGGAGTGCGATATGGAGCAGATCGATATCGGCACCCGCTTTCTCAACACACCCCTTGGCTCACCGTTATTCATTGCAGCGATGACCGGAGGACACCCCGATACCATGGAGGTCAACCAGCTCCTGGCACGTGCCGCGGAGCATTTCAACCTTGGTATGGGCGTAGGTTCTCAGCGAGCGGCATTGGAAAACCCGGATCTTGCAGACAGCTTCTCCGTGGTTCGCGAGGAAGCGCCGAGTGCATTCCTCTGTGCGAACCTCGGAATCATCCAGCTGCGCGATCACGGTATAGAATGGGCAGAGCGGGCCGTCGAGATGATCGATGCACAGGCCATCGCCATTCATTTAAATCCACTCCAGGAGGCAATCCAGCCCGAGGGGGATCACGATACGGGAGGATGCCTCGAAGCACTCCGGAACCTCTGCAGGGAGTTTAAGCGCCCGGTTATCGTGAAGGAGACCGGCTCTGGAATATCGGCAGCGACCGCCCGGGATCTCTACGGTGCCGGAGCGGCTGCCATAGATATCGGAGGATGGGGAGGAACGAACTGGGCGGCCGTCGAGTGCCTTCGCGCATCCGACGTCGGACTTGCCCGGCTCGGCGAGGATTTCCTCGGATGGGGAATCCCGACCGTCGTGAGCCTCCGTGAAGTCTGCAGCACCGGCGGCTCCGTCATTGCAACCGGAGGCCTTCGCAGCGGGATTGATATTGCAAAGTCAGTCGCCCTCGGGGCATGCCTCGGAGGCATGGCACTCCCGCTGCTCAAACCGGCGATGCAGGGTGAAGACGAACTCTTTGCAGCCATCGATACGATCCACCGGCAACTCCGGGTAACAATGTTCCTGACGGGTTCGAGAACCGTACAGGATCTCCGGAGAACGCACGTGTACATAACCGGAATAACCCGGCAGATGATTGAAAACAGTTATTGAAACGAAACAGGAGGATACATGGATATAGAGATTTTGGCAGTGGGCGGTTATAACGAAGTCGGCAGAAATATGACTGCCGTCCGCTGCGGAAAAGAGATCGTCGTCTTTGACATGGGTCTCCGGCTGGATCAGGTCATGATCCACGAGGATGCAGATATCGAAAATATGCATTCTCTCGACCTGATCGAGATGAAGGCGATCCCCGACGACACAATAATGAACACGGTGGAGGGAACCGTCAAGGCGATCGTCTGTTCGCACGGACACCTCGATCATATCGGCGCGATACCGAAACTCGCCCACCGCTACAACGCACCGATCATCAGCACGCCCTATACCACGGAACTTATCCGCCAGCAGATCGCCGGTGAGCAGAAGTTCGGCGTCAACAACAAACTCTTTGCCCTCAAAGCCGGGCAACGCTATACCATCTCGCCGACGCTTACGCTCGAGTTCGTCAAGACCCAGCACAGTATCATCGATACCGTCATGTGCGTGCTCCACACGCCCCGCGGTGCGGTGATCTACGCGAATGACTTCAAGCTCGACCGGACGCCCGTGCTCGGCGACCCGCCGGACTTCGCACGCCTCCGGCAGATCGGCAAAGAGGGCGTGCTCGCACTCATCGTCGAGAGTGTCAACGTGGACGATCGAGGCCGGTGCCCGAGCGAGAAGATTGCACGCGACCTTGTCCGCGATACGATCACGAGCTACGAGGACGACAAGAACGCACTCTTCGTCTCGACCTTCTCATCGCACATCGCCCGTGTCAAAACCATCGCCGAATGCGCCCACGAGATCGGCAGGAAGCCCGTTCTCCTCGGCCGGTCGATGGAGCGCTACAGCTCTGCGGCGGAGCAGATGAAACTCGTCGCGTTTCCGGAGACGCTCTCGATGTTCGGAAACCGCCGGACGGTCGACCGGACGCTGCGGCGGATTATGAAGTCGGGGAAAGAGAAGTTCCTCCCGATCGTCACCGGACACCAGGGGGAGACGGGAGCAATCCTCACCCGTATCGTGATGGGTGATACGCCCTACAAGATGGAGAAGGGCGATAAGATCCTCTTCTCGGCAAAGGTGATCCCAAACCCGATGAACTACGGGCAGCGGTACCTCGTCGAGGCACGTGCCAAAATGTCCGGCGTGCGGATCTTCGATGAACTGCACGTCTCCGGCCACTCGTACCGCGAGGATCACTACGAGCTTCTGCATATCTTAAACCCGCAGCACGTCGTCCCCTCTCACGGGGATATCGGCATGACCGGAGGGTATGCACGGTTCGGTGAGGAGATCGGGTACACGCTCGGAAACGATATGCACATTCTCCGGAACGGAAAGAGTGTACTGATTAAGTAAGAGGTTTGTCCATGGAGCTGACGCAGTATCTTGATGTGACCGCAGACCGTGTCGATAAAGTGATCTACCGCTACTTCGGAGACGTCTTTGGCGATCTCTTCCAGGCCAGCGCCCACCTGCTGCTTGCAGGCGGGAAACGCCTCCGGCCGGCCGTCGTTCTCTTATCGGCCGACGCCGTGAAGAAAGGAAGTTCCGACGACGTGATGCTCGCCGCAGTAGCGCTCGAACTGACGCACACCTTCACGCTCATCCACGACGATATCATGGACGGCGATACCTCCCGGCGGGGAGTGGCGACGGTGCATACGGTCTGGGATGAACCGACCGCGATCCTCGCGGGGGATGTCCTGTATGCGAAGGCCTTTGAGTTCCTCTCAGTAGCAGAAGCAAGCGACCGTGCCAAGGTGCATGCACTCCGGATGCTCGGCAAGACCTGCGCCGAGATCTGTGAAGGCCAGAGCCTCGATATGTCGTTTGAGAGGCGCGACGACGTGACCGAGGCAGAGTACCTCGAGATGGTGCAGAAGAAGACGGGTGTTCTCTACGGAGCATCCGCCGCCATCGGCGGGGTTCTCGTCGGTGCTTCCCCCGTGGAGATCGACGCACTCTACCAGTGGGGCATCAACAGCGGTATTGCCTTCCAGATCCAGGACGACCTCATCGACCTTCTGGCAAGCGCCGAAGCGACCGGGAAAGACCGCGCGTCGGATATCCGCGAGGGGAAACAGACCCTGCTCGCGATCCGTGCGCGGGAGAAGGGACTCGACCTTACGCCGTACAGGCGGGAACTCTCCGCCTCCGATATCGATGAGATCATCGGACGTCTCAATGAGGCGGGGGTCATCGACGAGGTCAGAGCCGTCGCCCTCGAGCGGGCGAACGTGGCAAAACAGGCGCTCGGCATCCTCCCCGACTCCGAAGAGAAACAGCTCCTGACCGATATTACCGATTACTTCATCAACCGAGGGTTCTGATATGGACACCGAGCTCCGCCGGCTTCTCTTCGTCTACGCGCTCCAGAACGCCGTTAAGCACACCGGCACTCCAAAGAGCGGGACGGTCATCGGAACCGTCCTCGGAAAGCACCCGGAATACCGGAGCCGTGCACGCGATCTCGGCCCCATCGCCACGGAGATCATAGCCGAAGTCGGTGGCATGACCGCAGACGAGCGCCGGGCAGCGCTCGAATCACTGGCTCCGGAGCTCATCGCAGAGCTGACCGAGACCCACGAACGGGTGCGGGAACTCCCTGCGCTCGAAGGCGGCGAGAACGGTGTCGTGATGCGGTTCGCGCCGAACCCGAGCGGGCCGCTCCACCTCGGGCACGCACGGGCAGCGATTCTGAACGACTACTATGTACGCCGGTACGGCGGGAAATACATCCTCAGAATCGAGGATACCGATCCCCGCAGGGTCGACCCCGAGGCCTACCGGATGGTGCAGGAGGATATCGACTGGCTCGGTCTTTCGATCACCGATATCGTCTACCAGAGCGACCGGCTCGATATCTACTACGAGTACTGCGAGAAGCTGATAGCGCTCGGCGGTGCGTATGTCTGCGTCTGCGATCAGGAGATCTTCAGAAACCTGAAACTCGCGAAGAAGGCGTGCCCCTGCAGAGCCCTGAGTATCGAGGAGAACCTCGAGCTCTGGCAGAAGATGCTCGACGGCGAGTTCTACGAGGGTGCAGTGACGGTCAGGGTCAAGACCGAACTCGAGCATCCCGACCCCGCCATGCGGGACTACTCCATCTTCCGGATCGTCGGCTCACCAATCCACCCGCGGATCGATGCGACCGTCTACCCCCTGATGAACTTCTCGGTGGCCGTGGACGATCATCTCCTCGGCATAACGCACGTCATCCGCGGAAAAGACCATATCGCCAACACCCGCAGGCAGCGGTACATCTTCGACTACTTCGGGTGGAAGCCTCCGGTGTACCGGCACTACGGCCGGATGTCCATATCGGGAGTCGTCCTCTCCACCTCGGGGATGCGGGAAGGGATCGCAGCCGGGATGTATACCGGGTGGGACGATATTCACCTCGGAACGCTGCGGGCGATCGCGAGGCGCGGGATCCAGGCGGAGGCCGTGCGGGACGCCATGGTCGATATCGGAACCGGCGAGACCGACATATCGTTCTCGTGGGAGAATCTCTACGCCCAGAATAAGGCGCTCGTCGATCCGAAAGCAAGCAGGTTCTTCTTTGTCCCGGATCCGGTTGCGGTATCGGTTGCAGGCGCTCCGTTCCAGACGGCGCAGGCACCGCTGCACCCGAACGATCCGGCCCGCGGCTACCGGACGCTCGCCTGTGACGGGAGGGTGCTCCTACCGCGTGGCGATATCGAGGGGAAGACCATGGTGCGCTTAAAAGACCTCTACAATATCAGCATCGACTGGTCGACAGGCATCCCTGCGGTGACCTACGCCGGCGATTCCCTCGAGGAGGCACGCCGGGCAAAAGCGCCGATCATCCAGTGGCTGCCTGTGGATGCCCGGGTGCCGTGCACCCTCCACACACAGGACGGCGATCTTGCAGGGTTCTGCGAGGAGCTTGTGGGGAACGAGGCCGGAAACGTCGTTCAGTTCGAGCGCATCGGGTTTGCACGTATCGATACGGCGACGAAGAGCGGTATCGAGGCCTTCTTCGCGCACCGGTGAACAAGTACTGTTCCGGCCATGGTGCCGGCGCCCATTTCTTTTCTCTGCTCACGGGTGTCACCCGCAATCGTTCGTAACTCGGCCAGAAACTCGCGTACGGACGTCCAGAGCCATGAGGAAATAGGCGTGGCGGCTGAACCGGGGTTACTTCATACGAGGGGCAGACTCCGGCTTTCTGTCGACGAGCAGTCTGGAGAGTACTTTACAGGCCCGGTCGATGCCGCTATAGTCACGGGTTCCCAGAACCTCGTAAATGAACGGAGGGATCGCGACGACCTTTTCCGCCTCACTGACATCGGCAGCGAGCTTCCGAAACGCCTTATGGGCAAGGATCGCCTCCCGGTTCCGCCGGGCGAAGTCCCGGTCGGGATCGATCTCGAGAATCCTGTCGTAGCACTGTACGGCCTCGTCGTATCGCCGTTCCACGACGAGCACCCACCCCCTGGTGTGGAGGGCGGTAACGGACGAGGGGTTGATCCGAAGGGAGCGGTCGGAGCAGGCCAGCGCTTCGTCGAACCGGTGCATCTTTGCGCAGAGGAAACCTTTCCGCTGCCAGGACGCCGCATCCTCGGGTGCGAGCGCGAGAACCCTGTCGTAACAGGCTGCGCTCTCGTCGTACCGGTGCAATTTGAGGAGAGCAAAACCCCGGCGTTTCCAGGCGCGGAGGTCTTCCGGATTCTGCTCGAGTGCCCGGCCGAAACAGTAGGCAGCCCGGTCGTAATCGCCTGCATCGCTGAAGTACCTGCCCCGGTTGTACCACATATTGGCTTCCTGAGAGTTCCCTGCCATCGTCCCTGACATGGATCTTGCGGGTAATAACATTAACCGAGATCGGCCACGGCAGGGCTGCTCCCGGTTCCGATACCGCGGATAACACAGCCGTGCAGGTATGCATATATACCTACGGGGTAGAAATGAGAACCAGTATGGACGATACAATTCTGGTTGCGTATGCGACCCGATACGGTTCCACAAAGGAGATCGCCGGTGCCATTGCCGATACGCTCCGCTCCGGGGGAGAGACCGTCGATCTGCTGCCGATGGGAGAAGTCACCGATATCGGCCGGTACCGGGCAGCAGTCGTCGGGAGTCCGATATATATGGGCAAGTGGCTCTCCGACGCACAGATCTTCATCGAACGGCAGCAGAAAGAACTCCGCCGGATGCCGGTTGCCTTCTTCTCCGTCGGGATGACGGTTGTCGATAAAACCGAAGACGGCTACCGCCGGGCGGAGGCCGCGATGGATCAGGTCAGGCTTCTGGTGCAGCCGGTTGAGATCGGGCTCTTCGCAGGAAAACTGGAACCATCCAATCTCTCGCTCCCCGACCGGGCGATCGTCGCACTCGTCCGGGCTCCGAGCGGCGACTACCGGAACTGGGACGAGATCCGCACCTGGGCATCGGGACTCATCGAGAAGATCAGATAGAAGCGGCTGTCAAAACTCACGAGAGTATCTCTAATACAATAAATATATTTTGAAAGAACATCCCCCCTCCCGGCTGCGGGATCACCTGCAGGCTCCTGCACCGGCACGGGGCAACGATGCGGGACTCCCATATCCGTGCTGCTTTACGGTGCCCGACCGGGCGAACAACCGCCATTTCTCCAGGTATCGGCCTGCACAAACAGGCAGGAAATATAATAATAAACGAATATTCCTATCTCCCCTGCCGCATAATATTGATATACCAGAAACAGGCATCTCCTCGCATGATACGAATAACCGTTTTAAACAGGCAGATCAAAAGAAGCGAGCCCGGAACAGGGGTGATATCTCTCTTCCTCCGGGATGCAGCCGTCCGTCTCTGCATCATACTGATCGTGGCTCTCGCAACCGGACTTCGGGCACTCCCCAGAACAAAACCGGCCGTCCGGCAGGTTCAGTCGCAGGTTCACAGACACGTTCCGTCAGAGTAATAGCATAACCACCTGCCTCTGCCGGCTCCGGCGTCCATATCCAACCCGCGAAAAAGGGCATAAATAGAACAACCGCAAACGTACCTGTCACGAATTTCGAGGGAGAGACAGGTTGAAGAGATTTTCATTCATAGCTCGCATGCCTGACAAAACGGGTGCTCTCCATAAAGCAGCCGAGATCGTCAAGCAGTACGGCGGCAATATCAACCGGGTTCATTACGACCGCAGAATCGATGCGGCCACAGTTTTCTTTGAAGTAACGACAACAGAGGATATATACCGGCTCATGAGGGACGACCTGCACGCCATAGGATATCTGCAGGAGTCCCTGCAGACACCCGGTGTTCTCACGTTTTATGTCTACCTGCCGCACAGGTCCGGCGCTCTCTATGATTTTCTTGAGTATATCACGGAAAGCCGCGCGAACATCGCATACATCGACTTTGACGATCGCGGAAAACATCCTGACCGGCTGAAGGTGAGCCTGAACGTCGAGGAGACCGGCGTCGTCGATCATCTCCTCAATCAGCTCAAATCCCGATACCGCCTCGAGATCATAGAGTACGATACGACCGGAAAGCACCTCGACGATACGGTCTTCTACGTCAAGTTCGCCCAGGAACTCCGCGAACTAATCGGAGAGGCGGAGGACGAGTTCCTCCTGCAGCTCCTCCACGACATCAATCACATCGCCCAGGAACTCCAGAACCGCGGAACGGATCCGCGTGAGGTCTTCAGGACCATTCTTCTCACCGGAAGGACACTGCAGAGCACCTGCGGCGAGGGGTTCTACGCCGATCTGCAGCGGATACCCGTTACCGGGGATATCGATCTCTTCTGCTTCCAGCTTCCCTGCGGAGGGAACGTTTACCTTCTCCGGACGCCCGGCGAGGCGGTAATGATAGACACGGGATACGGTATCTACCACCGGGAGATTGCAGCGATGTTCAGGCACTACGGCCTCTGCGATAACGAGGCGCCCGGGAGAGTCCTTATTACCCACGCAGACGCCGACCACTGCGGCGGGGGAGGATACCTGCAGGTCCCCTCGTTGCTGCACCCGGGGTCTGTCGGGGTCATCAGAGAGGCAAACCGGGCGTACGGTTCGCGGAGCGAGAGTTCTATCCTCGAAGAGGTCTATACCACCGTCATCAACCTCTTCTCCGAGTTCCGGCCACCCGAAAACCTGGCACTCTTTCCGACGGAGTCGCAGGAGAAGCGATCGATCTTCCCGATCATCGACCGGATCGCTATCGGCGATCTGGAGTTAGAGGTTCTGGAGAGTCTCGGTGGGCACCTCCACGGCCTGTTCTATCTCTACTGTCCTGACCACGGCCTGCTCTTCACGAGCGATACCCTGATCAACTTCGCGAGCCTCGACGAGAGGCGGAGCAGCTATAATGCACTTGCGGACTTTCTGGTGACGTCCGTCAACGTCGACAGCGACCGCGCCCGCATGGAGCGAAAAGCCCTGCTCGAACTCATCGCCAGCCGGAATGCATCGTGCAGTCCATCAGAAAGGCCGTGCCTCGTCTGCTGCGGCCACGGCGCGGTATCCGTCCTCGACGGCACGCGCCTTGCGACCTACGGCGAGGTCGAGCAGTACCGGGCCCGCGGCGAGACCCGGATGCCGCCGGCACCGTAGGTGTTCCCGGAAGAACAGATCTCCGGTGCGAATCGACGGTTACCGTTCGTGGACGAGGAGGCCAGACATCCGCCCCGGCGGTTTGGTTCTCCTACGGCCTCTGCGACCGGCGGGACAAAACAAGGGGGGGGAGAAGAGAGAGTTGTTGAAAGGGGGAGAGAGGAGATCAGGATTCTGCCGCTTTAGTCGATCCGGACAAATCCTTCTTCTTCAACGATTGCCTGCCCGTCACTGCTGAGGATGAAGTCGATGTAGTCCTTAGCTAGACCGGTCGGTTCACCCACCGTGATCATTGAGAGAGACCGGGCAACCGGGTACTCCTTGCTCTTGACGGCCTCGAGCGTCGGTGCCACGGTCTTGCCGTTCACCACGAGCGGGACACCCGTCACGGTTCCGTCAAGGTATCCGATACCGACATACCCGATGGCGCCCGGAGTCTGGGCGACGGTCTGCTTCACCGCACCGTTCGAGTTCTTCTCAAGCTGGACTTTGGTGAAGTCTTCCTTCTGCATGACCGATTCGTGGAAGTATTCCCGGGTGCCGGAGGCGCTGTCACGGCCGACGACGACGATCTCACCTGCGGAACCGCCGACTGCGTTCCAGCTGGTGATGCTGCCGTTGTAGATGCCTCTCACCTGGTCGAGCGTCAGGCTCGCGACCTGATTACCCGGGTGAACGATCACGGCGATGCCGTCGATGGCAACGACGTGTTCCACAAGGGCGGGGTACTTCTCTTTCTCGGCGGCCTTCAGATCGCGGGAGGCCATACCGATCTCGGCGGTGCCTTCACCAACGGCCTGAACGCCGACACTGGATCCGCCGCCGCTGACCTGAATATCGGCCAGGGAATCCATGTTCATGTAGGCGTCCGCTGCAGCCTGGGCGACGGGAAGCACGGTCGTTGATCCCGTAACCGAGATCGTCTGCGGTTCTGCAGTCTGTTGCTGTTCGGTGCCGGTTCCGGTACACCCGGCAAAGAGCGTTGCAGCGATCACGAGAATAGCGAGCGCGACCAGAGCCGCACCTGCGTTACGAAAGGGAGATGCCATTTTCATGCACAAGAGCATGGGCAGGAGAGAGATATATCAGTTCCCGAATGAGAATATATCAAGACATAGTCCAACAATATACCTATAGAGAGACAATAGAGTTTCACGGTCACGGCTCGCGACCGAGTTCGACCACCGAAAGCAGTATCCCGAACACGGTCAGTGCACCGCCGATGAGCAGGACGACAGGTTCGAGCTGCGTGAGTAATGCGAAGCTGGTGATGATACCAAGCACGGGAAGAACCGGCACCCTGCCGACGGTTCCCGGAGTCCTGAAGGGGCGGGTCAGCCCGGGAGCCCGCAGGCGCAGCAGGATGACGGCCGCGTTGATGACGATGAATGTCAGAAAGAGCATGAAGTTGGTGACATTCGCGACAAAGGAGATCTCCCCGGCGAAGATAAAAGCGATGGAGGCGAGCATGATGGCGAGGATCGCTACCCAGGGAGTGCGAGTCTTCCGGCTGACGCGTGCCAGGAGCGTCGGCAGGGAGTATGACTCTGCCATTCCGTAGGTTATCCTCGACGCGGCGACCATCATCAGAAGAGCGGTATTGGCAGTGGCAAAGAGAGCGATGATGGAGATGATCGTAAAGGCGGGACTCCCGAGCGCGACGTACGCCACGTCGGCAAAGGGAGCGCGGGAAGCTGCGAGCTGCTCCCACCCGACGACGGAGACCGCCGCGAGCGAGACGAGAATGTAGAGGAAGATCGTTATCCCGAGAGCCAGGACGAGGGCAAGCGGGATGGTGCGCTCCGGGTCGCGCACTTCCTCGGAGAGTTTGACCATCTCCTCAAATCCCATATACGCGAAGAAGACGAGCGCTGATGCCTGAAAGATGCCGGAGAAGCCGAGCGGCATCTCCAGGTAATCGACGCTGCCGAGATACGGCAGGCCGATAAGAATGATCATCACGATGCCGCCGGCCTCGATGAGCGTCAGGATGATGGCGACGAGAGCCGTCTCGCGGATGCCGTACAGGAGAATCGCCGAGAGTACCAGGACGAGAGCGACGGCCGATGCGAGGAAAGGAGCGCCCGTGAGATCGGAGAAGTATCCCCCGAATCCGAGTGAGACGGTTGCGACGCCGAAGATGCCGGAGAGGATGATCAGCCACCCGATGACGAAGGCGACTCTCCTGCCGATTGCATTCGAGACGTACTCGTATTCAGCGCTTGCCCGCGGATACATCGAGGAGAGTTCGGCATAGCTGAGAGCGGTGAAACCGGCTATCAGCGCCGAGATCGCAAACGTCATCCAGACGGCGTTCCCGGCAAGCGCGGTCGCCTCCCCGAGGAGCGCATAGATCCCGGCCCCGAGGATGATCCCGACTCCGGAGAGGGTGACCGCGACAAGACCGAGCTCCCGCCGGAGCGGAACCTTCGTGCGAATGAGCTCCGGTTTCTTCCCCTGCATAGCAACAGAATAGGCACAGCCTCCATTTATGCGTATCAGTCCGCACACAACAGATCGGGAAGCAGGTGCACACGAGATACCTGATGGTAAAGTACGGCCTCTGCTCTGCTCGTGCAGGAAGGGGAAGGAGATTCGGATGATACCTCCCGTGCAGGCGGTACATGAAAAGTCATTTACATAAGGTATCAGTCAAGTTGAAATGGAAACCTTAATGTATTGCGAGACCGGAGCGTACCTCAATGAAGGCTCTGATAACGAGCGGGAGGACGATTCGGCAGGGCGAGCAACTCTATTACAAGGATTTGCCGGCGTACTCCCGGGAAACACGACGTTGTTTTATAAATCCTGTCGATCTTCTCGAGCTCTATGCCGATGACGGCGAGAGCCTTCTGATATCCACGAAAACAGGTGACGAGGTGTTCGCCGCCACATCTTCAGAGGACGTCGTTCCCGGAACGATCTTCATTCCCTGCGGCCCGCATGCAAATGCTATCCTGCATGCCGATACGCACGGGACCGGGGCTCCGGATTACAAGTGGCTTATCGGCACGGTGACGCGAACTGAAGAGAAACCACGGTCAGGGTGGGACATTCTCGCTGAAGCAGGCGGCATTGCATGCCCCGAAGTACCGTCATCGCCCGATGGACGGGGGTGCGCCGATACTGCAGTCAGGACAGCGCGGGATGTCCTCTGCCCGCTCTGCGGATGCCTCTGTGACGATATTGCCGTGCAGATTCTGGATAATGCAATTATATCGGTCGATAATGCATGCTCACTGGGCTCGGGGAAGTTTCTCTCCCGGAGCCGCATCTATAGGCCTATCGTCAGAGACGGCGAAGCCTGGAAGTATACCGGCTTTGATGATGCAATCAGACAGGCTTCCGACATCCTTCGTAACGCCGAACGTCCGCTCCTCTTCGGGTGGAGCGGGACATCTGCAGAAGCGCAGTGTCTCGGCATCCACATAGCCGAAGAGATCAGGGGCGTGATCGACAACTGCTCGTCTATCTGCCACGGCCCGTCGATCCTCGGCATCCAGGAGAGCGGTCATCCCGGTTCGACCCTCGGTCTGATCAAAAACCGGGCAGATCTGGTGATATACTGGGGATCTAACCCGATTGAATCGCATCCACGCCATATGAGCAGGTATACGACATACTGTACCGGAAAATTCCGTGATAACGGACGCCAGGAGAGAACGCTGGTCGTCGTGGACATCAGAAAGACGGATACCGCAAAGATCGCCGATGAGTTCATACGGATCAAACCGGGTGGTGATTACGCTGTATTTTCAGCCCTGCGTTCGATCATCAGGGGGCATGACGAGATCATCCCTCCATACGTTTCGGGCATTCCCCGGGAAAAGTTGCTGTGGCTGGCCGATCTCTGTAAAAATGCCCGCTTCGGCGCTTTATTTACCGGAATCGGGCTGACGCAGTCTCCGGGGAAGTACAAGAACGTGCGGAATGCCATTCAGCTCGTCGACGAGCTCAACCGTCATACGAAGTTCACGCTGACTCCCATGCGCGGACACTGGAATGTCAACGGCACAAACCAGACATTCTCGTATCTCACCGGTTTCCCGTATGGGGTTGATTTCTCCCGCGGCATACCCTACTATAATCCCGGTGAGACCACTGCAGTGGATCTGCTGAGCAGGGAGGAAGTCGATGCATGCCTCATCATCGGTGCCGACCCCGGTGCCCACCTGCCACGGAAGTGCACCGAGCACCTGGCAGCGATCCCCACTATCGTCATCGATCCGTATATCTCGCTCAGTACCGCACTTGCCGACATTCACATCCCGGTCGCATGCGTCGGTATCGAAACGGAAGGCATCGGATACAGGATGGACTCAGTTCCTCTCCGGATGAGAAAGATCCTCGCTTCCCCGCTCCCGAACGACGAGTATGTACTGTCAACGATGCTCTCTCACATTCGGGACGCCGAAGTACAGGAGAGCGTCAGGCAGATAAAGCGGTGCATTACCACGGCGTCTCAGTACGCTCCGGAAATTCCCGGCCGAACCGATGCATAGCCGGTCCAACACCCCGGAACCCCAAAGACTTTTCCCTTTTCTGCCGGAGAGGGCACCCGGTGAGGAACGATGACGACGCTGCATATTGTTGCGATCATCAGGCAGGATCAATGCTCTCATTCTGCAACTGCTGGATACCCTTGTGCAGACGGCCGACCGGCGCGAAACCGATTACGCGACAGTGAAGCATGAACTGCAGGGCCACATGCACGTCGAAGAGGCGACGCTCTACCGGCGGATGGAACGGAGTATGCATAAGCGGATCGCCGCGTCGATCGAAGAGCATAATTCGTTTCGGAAGAACTTCGGCAGGCTCGACAGAACACACCCAGAGAGGAGACGTGGCTCACCGGTGTAATGGAACTGAGGCAGGCCGTGCACCGCCATATCGACGGTGAAGAGGTGGTACTCGAGGGAGCGCTTGATGGGAGATCACTTCGAGCGGGCAAAGCGGGCGATGATCCGGATGGCTTCCGGGCAGTACGGGTAACCCCGCCAGGCCGGGCAGCATTCCGGTGCCGTCGGCGAAATCCTTACATACCTGGAGATTCTCTTCTGCCCACGATACCGGTGGAGAGAATCATGGCAGACATTATTGAAATGATACGGGAAGATCACTCGCTCATCCGGAGACTGCTTGACGATCTGGAGAGGCATCCTGATGTCCGGGACATTCGGTACATAACGTTGAAGCGGGAGCTCCAGATGCATATGCACGCGGAAGAGGCAACCATCTACCAGCGTCTTCTTATAGATATCCCGGACGCTATCGGGCGTTCGATCGAAGAGCACAACCGGATACGTCTCCTACTCGGGAAGCTGGATACGACGCCGCTCGGGAATGAGGTGTGGACGCAGCACCTCGGCGAACTGCGAAGCAGTATCGAAGATCATTTCGACGGCGAGGAGGATCTGCTCCTGAAGCGGGCGGCGGACATCCTCTCACAGGTGGATCGCTACGAGATGTATGAGCAGTTCCAGATGGAGAAAGGGGTTATGGCACAGTATACGCGATAAGAGACGGTGTCTCCCGGGAATATATCCGTAGAGGCGTATGTATACAGAAGAGAACCAAGTTTACCATTTTTTCATGCCCGGTGCGGGCGTAACGGTGTGCGAAGAAGAAAGCCGGTCGCTGCCGGGTGTCATAGTGTGAGAAGAAGCAGTTCGTTTCAGTGTAAAGGAAGGTAATAGCAGCGTATCCAGGTTCCCGAGGACTCGCGTACCTCAGTACAACGGGTTACGTGAGTGGGCTTCACTGCTGGGTTCGGAATGGGTCCAGGTGTTTCCCCACTGCTATGGCCGCTATTACCAAAGCCAAGGCCCGGACTTGAACCGGGGTGTAGTTGATCTGCAGTCAACCGCGTAGCCGCTCCGCCACCTTGGCAAGCCGTGTGTATAGGTTAGTGCGTTCATCGGGTATAAACCCTATGTTTGCAGAACCGTTTGGTGTGCACTCTAGATTTCGTCTGAGTTCGGCGG
>NZ_LHQS01000005.1 GCF_004102725.1 Methanoculleus taiwanensis
CTTGCACGCCATAACCCACTATCACCGGTCAATTTCAGGCACTTTTAACCACCTTTCCAGGGTTACTTTTCAGCCTTCGCTCACGCTACTACTACGCTATCGGTTTCGAGGTGTATTTAGTTTTAGAGGTTGATGACCCCTAGATTCCCGCGAGAATACCAACCCACGGTACTCAAGACACTGCCAGAACACCGCCGCATACACGTACGGGACTATCACCCTCTGTGGTGCAACGTTCCAGAGAACTTCCGTTTCGCATTGGTGTTCACACGGCAGGCTTACGACACCACATCTCCCTTGCGGGATTCGGTTTAAACTCTGTCGGTTTCGATCGCCTCTACTCACGACATCTCGATTGATTTCTTTTCCTCCCCCTACTAAGATGTTTCAATTCGGGGGGTTCCCGATCCTTACGGATCAACACCGAAATGCTGGGATGTCCCATTCGGGGATCTCCGGATCCTAGACTCCATGCGTCTTCCCGGAGCTTATCGCAGCTTGGCACGCCCTTCTTCGGCACTCGAACCGAGCCATCCACTGACCGGCTAAAAGCCGTTCCGCTGAACTCATTTAACGTCCAGAGTACACACCTGTACACGGCTTCGTCAGGTCAAAGACCTTCAGCCCTTCCCCGGGGACTCGCATTCCCGGGTGCACCTTAAGTGGACTCAGGGGGATTTGAACCCCCGGCCTCGGCGTTGCAAACGCCGCGCTCTTCCAGCTGAGCTATGAGCCCTATTCACCGTTGACATCAGCAATTTTACGTTCTGTTTAGCAACCGCATGCGTTCTCCCAAGCATTATCTTTAGGAGGTGATCCAGCCGCAGATTCCCCTACGGCTACCTTGTTACGACTTAACCCCCCTTGCGGAACCTAGATTCGACTACGGCAACGACCGCAGCCTCATCCAAACCCCACTCGGGTGGTTTGACGGGCGGTGTGTGCAAGGAGCAGGGACGCATTCACCGCGCTATTTTGAAACGCGATTACTACAGATTCCAGCTTCATGTGGGCGAGTTACAGCCCACAATCCGAACTACGAGCAGGTTTAGGAGATTGCCTTCACCTTTCGGTGTCGATACCCATTGTCCTGCCCATTGTAGCCCGCGTGTAGCCCGGATAATTCGGGGCATGCTGACCTACCGTTGCCCATTCCTTCCTCCTCTTTAGCAGAGGCGGTCCCAACAGTGTCCCCATCATCCCGGAGGATATGCTGGCAACTGTTGGCGTGGGTCTCGCTCGTTGCCTGACTTAACAGGATGCTTCACAGTACGAACTGACGACGGCCATGCACCTCCTCTCAGCTAGTCATGCAGAGTCTTCAGCCCGGCAATCATTCCGCTGTCCTATCCGGTGAGCTTCCCGGCGTTGAGTCCAATTAAACCGCAGGCTCCACCTGTTGTGGTGCTCCCCCGCCAATTCCTTTAAGTTTCAGCCTTGCGACCGTACTTCCCAGGCGGCACGTTTCACGGTTTCCCTTCGGCACCTCGATGACTCGTGGTCATCGATACACCTAACGCGCATCGTTTACGGCTGGGACTACCCGGGTATCTAATCCGGTTTGCTCCCCCAGCTTTCGTCCCTCACTGTCGGAGCCGTTCTGGTGAGGCGCCTTCGCCACAGGTGGTCCCTCGAGGATTACAGGATTTCACTCCTACCCCCGAAGTACCCCTCACCTCTCCCGGTCCCTAGAGTGCCAGTATCCCTTAGACGCCTGACGGTTAAGCCGTCAGATTTCCCAAGGGACTTAACAACCCAGCTACGAACGCTTTAAGCCCAATAAAAGTGGTCACCACTCGAGCCGCCGGTATTACCGCGGCGGCTGGCACCGGTCTTGCCCGGCCCTTTCTTCAGATGCGTTTTAGACACCTGAACAGCCCGCGTTTACGGGCACTCGAGGTTCCCTTATCACGGTTTCCCGCATTGTAAAGTTTTCGCGCCTGCTGCGCCCCGTAGGGCCTGGATTCGTGTCTCAGAATCCATCTCCGGGCTCTTGCTCCCACAACCCGTACCGATTACAGGCTTGTTGGGCCGTTACCCCAACAACAACCTAATCGGCCGCAGATCCATCCTAAGGCGCCGGAACTTTCGGTTACAGAGCATTCCAGCATCCGTAACCTATAGGGTATTATCCCCAGTTTCCCGGGGTTATTCCCTTCCTTAGGGCAGGTTATCCACGTGTTACTGAGCAGTCCGCCGAGGGTCTGAACCCTCTCGACTCGCATGGCTTAATCGAACCCCGATAGCAGTGACCTCTGGCAGGATCAACCAGAATTCTTCTCGAAATACGCACACTTGCTTAAACTTGGGTGGAATTAGCGGTTACTAAACAGATTTCCGCATTGCCAATGCCAACGTCAGAATCAACCCGCACGAGGGCGGTCGTGTTGATTCTCCATCGAAGAGAATTAGTATCTGTTATTCTTTGTATTTAAGGCTCGCCATTCTGCCCCCGGAGACGTCCGGAGCGAACGCGTGCCTGCATCGTGTGAGGAACAGTATATGTTGGTCATCGCATATAAGGGTTGCGTCCTGCGCACCC
>NZ_LHQS01000006.1 GCF_004102725.1 Methanoculleus taiwanensis
TCCATTTAATTCACTCTCGTATAGACTGATGTATTCAGGGGAGGTATTAGAACCTCGGCTTTCTGTGCTTGGGGAGGCAGTCCCGGCAGTAGACGGGGCGACCCTCGGTCGGCTTGAAGGGAACTTCGCACTCGACGCCGCAGTCGGAACAGGTTGTTTTGTGGAACTCGCGGGGACGGTCGTCGTAGGAACGGGGACCCCGGCTCTGGTATCGGTTA
>NZ_LHQS01000007.1 GCF_004102725.1 Methanoculleus taiwanensis
CACCAATGCGAAACGGAAGTTCTCTGGAACGTTGCACCACAGAGGGTGATAGTCCCGTACGTGTATGCGGCGGTGTTCTGGCAGTGTCTTGAGTACCGTGGGTTGGTATTCTCGCGGGAATCTAGGGGTCATCAACCTCTAAAACTAAATACACCTCGAAACCGATAGCGTAGTAGTAGCGTGAGCGAAGGCTGAAAAGTAACCCTGGAAAGGTGGTTAAAAGTGCCTGAAATTGACCGGTGATAGTGGGTTATGGCGTGCAAGGATCTTCTTCGTGAAGGAACCCGTCGCGAGGCGGTAGTACGGGCGAAGTTGCCAGCGTCATAACGTACGTTTTGAAGAACGGGCCAGAGAGTTTATTCTATAGGCGAAGGTTAACTCAAAAAGGGAGCCGAAGGGAAACCAACAAGTCCGTAGCCTCCGGGCGTGGGACGACGTATTAAAAGTGCGTGGAGTCTGTAGGATAAGACCCGAAGCCTAGCGATCTATGCGTGGGCAGGTTGAAGCGTGGCGAAAGCTGCGTGGAGGACCGCAAGCGGTTTTGATATGCAAATCATTCGCGTGACCTGCGTATAGGAGTGAAAGATTAATCGAGCTGGGCATCAGCTGGTTCCTCTCGAAACATGCCGCAGCATGACCTGGCCGGAGATAGTCGGTGAGGTAGAGCACTGATTGGGGGAGTTGGGGGAGAAATCCCTCACCCTCCTGTCAAACTCCAAATTCCCCGACGTCGTAGATGGCTGGTAGTCCGGGCTACGGGGTAAGCTTGTAGTCCGTAAGGGAGACAACCCAGACCGTGGTTAATGTCCCTCAATGTAGGCTAAGTGTCAACACTGAAAGGCGTCCCAGGCCAAAGACAACTGGAAGGTGAGCTTAGAAGCAGCTATCCTTTAAAAAGTGCGTAACAGCTTACCAGTCGAGGTTTGGGGCACTGAAAATGGACGGGGCTAAAGCCTACTACAGAGACCACGGCCCACCGCAAGGTGATGGCGTAGAGAGGCGTTCTGCTTGGGTAGAAGCTGGGGCGTAAGTTCCAGTGGACCGGGTAGAATTGAGAATTCTGGCATCAGTAGAAGCATAGTTGGGTGAGAATCCCAACCGCCGCAGGGGCTAGGTTTCCTCGGCAATGTTCGTCAGCCGAGGGTTAGTCGGTCCTAAGGTGCACCGTAACTCGAGTGCATCAACAGGGAAACAGGTTAATATTCCTGTACCATTCGTCTGTAGTTCTTCGGAACCCTGACACTTCGGGATATGCTGAGCGGGGTCGTCGCCCCGTCTAAGCGTCCAAGCCCGTGGAGTACCGCAATGGTGAGAAGCGGGTGAAAGCGTGATGGAGCAATTCAGTAAATTCCTGGAGTCCGTGAAAAGGGAGATGAATGTCCGTACCAAGATCTGACACAGGTGCCCCTAGCTGAAGAGGCTAAGGCGTGTCGGTTTAATCGTGTTAAGGGAACTCGGCAAAATGGCCCCGTAACTTTGGGAGAAGGGGTGCCTGCCTGGAGATCAGGCAGGTCGCAGTGACCAGGGGACTCTGACTGTCTAATAACAACATAGGTGACTGCAACTCGGAAACGACTAGTATAGTCACTGATTCCTGCCCAGTGCGAGTATCTGAACACCGGGTTCAACCGGACGAAGGACTCGTAAACGGCGGGGGTAACTATGACCCTCTTAAGGTAGCGTAGTACCTTGTCGCTTAATTGGCGACTTGCATGAATGGATTAACGAGAGTCCTACTGTCCCTAACACGAGACCGTTGAACATTTTATACTAGTGCAGAGACTAGTGACCCCAAATGGGAAGTGAAGACCCCGTGGAGCTTTACTGCAGCCTGTTGCTGTGTTACGGTATTCCTTGCGCAGAGTAGATGGGAGACGTCGATCCGTCCCTCCTGGGGGGCGGGGAGTCATCGTTGAGACACCATCCTAGGTTTACTGTAACACTCACTCTTACGAGGACAACGATAGGTAGGCAGTTTGGGTGGGGCGCCACACCCTCGAAAAAATATCAAGGGTGCCCTAAGGTCAACTCATGTGAGTCAGAAACTCACAGAAGAGTGTCAAGAGCAAAAGTTGGCTTGACGCGATCACGCACAGCAAGTGATCGCGAGAGGAAACTCGGGTCTAACGAACCAATATGCCTTTTTGGTGAGGGCTATTGACGACAGAAAAGCTACCCCGGGGATAACAGAGTCGTCGCCGGCAAGAGCACATATCGACCCGGCGGCTTGCTACCTCGATGTCGGTTCTTTCCATCCTGGCCGTGCAGCAGCGGCCAAGGGTGAGGTTGTTCGCCTATTAAAGGGGATCGTGAGCTGGGTTTAGACCGTCGTGAGACAGGTCGGTTACTATCTATTTGGGGTGTCGGGAGTCTGAGGGTAAGATGGAAATAGTACGAGAGGAACTTTCCGTCGTCGCCTCTGGTCGATCGGTTGTCCGACAGGGCAATGCCGAGCAGCTACGCGATAAGGGGTAAAAGCTGAAAGCATCTAAGCTTGAAACCTGACCTGAAAAGAGACTCCGTTGAGGACATGGATAAAAGATCCGCTTGATAGGCCTGGGATGTACGCACGAAGGTAACGACGTGTTCAGTCCGCAGGTACTAACGTCCAATGCCGTCCGCCGAACTCAGACGAAATCTAGAGTGCACACCAAACGGTTCAGCAAACATAGGGTTTATACCCGATGAACGCACTAACCTATACACACGGCTT
>NZ_LHQS01000008.1 GCF_004102725.1 Methanoculleus taiwanensis
GATGTAGTTGGTCTGTGTCCGAGTGTTCGAGCCGTCGCCATTCGCTGCGGTCAGGTTGACGGTGTAGGTGCCGGCGGTTGTGTAGGTGTGGATTGGGTGCTGCTCGGTCGAGGTCGCGCCGTCGCCGAAGCTCCACGACCAGGAGGTCGGGCTGCCGGTGGAGGTGTCGGTGAACCGGACGGTGAGCGGGGCATAACCGCCTGTCACATTCGCAGTAAAGGAAGCAACTGGTGCGGGAATCGGGTTGGAGGGAGAAAATACCTGGACTCTGTTATTGTATTCATCTACCACAAAAACCAGGCCGTCCGCATCGATGCAGATGCCCTGGGGCACATCAAACTCGCCGTCGCCGGAGCCGCGGGTTCCCCATGTGGTGATGCAAACACCATTACTGGTGAACTTCTGGACACGGTAATTACCCGGGTCTGTCACATAGATATTGCCCGTTCCGTCCGATGCGATTCTTTCCGGGCGATAAAACTGCCCGTCCCCGGTGCCGGATGAACCCCATCCGGTGACGAATGTGCCGTTACTGTCAAACTTCTGGACGCGGATATTGTTGCAATCTGCAACATAGACATAACCGGCCGGATCAACTGCAATCCCGCGCGGTTCTCCAAACCTCCCGTCACTGATGCCGGCCGATCCCCATTTTGTGATGAAGGTGCCGTTCCTATCAAACTTCTGAATGCGATTATTGCCGGTATCTGCCACATAGATGAATCCATCTGCGTCTGCTGCAATGCTCTCCGGGTTGTCAAACGCCCCGTCACTCGTTCCATACGAGCCCCATTTTCTGATGAACGTTCCGTTTGTGTCGAATTTCTGGATGCGATGATTGCCGGTATCTGCTACATAGATGAAGCCATCTCCGTCGATGGCGACACCTTCCGGCATGAAGAATTTCCCATCAGCCTCATCTACAGGAATCTCCCCCGGAGCGGTGGGTGATCCACGCTCGCCGAACGTGGTGATAACGGTGCCGTTTCTGTCGAACTTCTGGATGCGATGGTTGTTGGTGTCTGCCACAAGCACAGCACCGTCGCCGTCCCCCGCCATCCCGTTCGGATGATAAAACTCTCCATCACCAGGCGGTTCGCCGCCCCATGCGGTGATGAAGGCGCTGTCGCTGCTGAACTTCTGGACGCGGTTATTATAGAAGTCTGTTACATAGATGCTGCCAGTGCTGTCAATGGCAATACTATGGGGGCCATCAAAATTCCCGTCATCAGCACCCCTGCTTCCCCATGCGGTGATGAAGGTACCGGTGCTGCTGAAGGTCTGGATGCGGTTGTTCATGCTATCGGCAACGTACACGGTGCCGGTACCATCGACCTGAATGCCTTCCGGACTTCTGAACATCCCGTTTCCGGTGCCATAAGAGCCCCATTGTGTGATAAATGCCCCGTTGCCGTCGAACTTCTGGACACGGTTATTGATCTGATCGGTGATATACATGGCACCGTCGGCATCGACCGCGATGCCGCTTGGTCCTAATCCGAACTCTCCGTCACCCGATCCCTGCGAGAACCTGAACTGTCCGATGAAGGTGCCGTTGGTGGTGAACTTCTGAATACGGTTAACTACGAAATCTGCAACATAGACATTCCCGGAATCATCGATTGCAATACCCTTTGCATCCTGGAACTGCCCGTCGCCGGTACCGGCCGATCCCCATTCGGTAACGAAGGATCCTTCGCGGGTGAACTTCTGGATACGGCTACCGGTTGAGGCATACACGAAGCCATCGGCATCAACTGCAATACCATATGCCTCCCCTTGCAGAAATCCCTCTTCCCACTCTGCTCCAAACTGCCCGTCCCATGACGTAATAAAAGTGCCATTACTATCGAATTTCTGGATGCGATTGTTGCCCGAATCTATCACATAGATCACACCGTCATTATCTATCGCAGTTCCAGTCGGGGCAAGGAGCCGTCCGTCCCCGTACGATCCCCACTCCCCGGCATAGGTATAGTTCTCAGGGGGCGGGGTTGCGGTAATGAAATTGCTCTTTTCTTCGGTATCGCTTCCGATTGCAGTGGTGACGGTGAGAGAGACGGTGTAGGTTCCCGGGTTCGTGTATATCTTCGTCGGGTTCTTTTCAGCTGATGTTGTTCCATCGCCGAAGGTCCAGTGCCATGCTGCGATATCCCCGGTCGATGCATCGGTGAATGTGACGGTCAGCGGCGTTTCACCGGATGTCGGGGTGCCGGCAAAGCCGGCAACCGGCATTCCTTCAATGGTGGGTGAGAAGACCTGTATCCTGTGGTTCCTTGCATCCGATACATAGACGCTACCCGTACTGTCTACCTGAACATCAAACGGCTCGTTGAACTGGCCTTCATCTGATCCAAAGGCCCCTATTTGGGTCAGATACGTTCCGTTTGCGGCAAAAATCTGGATGCGGTGGTTTTTGGCATCTGCTACATAGACATTGTCCGCATCGTCCACCGCAATACCCTTCGGTCCGGAGAACTCTCCGTCTCCTGATCCCGGAGCTCCCCATTTTGTGATGAACGTACCGTTGCTATCGAACTTCTGAACCCGATTATTCCCCCAGTCGACCACATAGACATTACCGCCTGAATCAGCGGCGATACCCATAGCCGAGTTGAACTGTCCGTCACCGGAGCCGGATGTCCCCCATTTCGTGATGAACGTTCCATTCCGGCTGAACTTCTGGATCCGGTCGGCATCGGTCACATAGACATCTCCTGCCGTGTCCGCCGCCACACCGTACAGATACGTGAACTGTCCGTCACCGGAGCCGTATGATCCCCATTCCGAGACGAACGAACCCGTGCTGTCAAACTGCTGTATGCGGGCATTCCAGGTATCGGTCACATAGAGATTCCCCTCCCCGTCTGCACCAATATCCCTCGGGACGTCAAACTCTCCCTCTCCTGAGCCGGACGTTCCCCACTTCTGCATAAAGGTACCGTTCCCATCGAACCTCTGGATACGATAATTTCCCTGATCGACGACAAAGAGCGTACCGCCGCCATCCACGGCCAGCCCTTCGGGATAGACAAACTGCCCGTCATTTGAACCCCTTGAGCCCCATTGGGTGGTAAATGTGTAATCTCCCGGCACCGGGACATCAACGACATTGATAAAATGCTCTTTTGTTCGAGTACTGCTCCCGTCTTCATTTGTTGCATTCAGCGAGACGGTGTAGGTGCCGACTGCTGTGTATGTCTTTTGAGGGTGCTGTTCTGTGGAGTTTGTTCCATCCCCAAACTGCCAGAGCCATGCAGTCGGGTTTCCGGTCGAGAGATCGGTAAACTGCACCGTAAGTTGACGGATGCCGGCCGTGGGCGTTCCTGTGAAGTTGGCAGCAGGCGGTGATGGAGTGTCGGTGACCGTGATGAACTGATCTTTTATTACGGAACTGCTGCCCTGTGCGTTTGTTGCATTCAGCGAGACGGTGTAGGTGCCGGGTGTCGTATAGATCTTCTCCGGGTTCTGCTCTGTCGAGTTCGTCCCATCCCCGAACTGCCAGAGCCATGCAGTCGGCGTTCCGGTCGAGAGATCGGTAAACTGCACAACGAGCGGTGCGGTGCCGTTTGTGGGTGCACCGGAGAATGTTGCGACAGGCGGTGTCTGCCCATCGGTGACTGTTATGTAATTATCTTCTACCGTACTGCTGCTGCCCTGTGCATTTGTTGCATTAAGTGAAATAGAGTAGCTCCCGGCGGTGGTGTAGACCTTCAGTGGATTCTGCTCTGTCGAGTTCGTTCCATCCCCGAACTGCCAGAACCATGCCGTCGGGTTCCCTGTCGAGAGATCGGTGAACTGTACGGTATGCGGTGCGGTTCCGGTTCTGGGTGTCCCGGTGAAGTTCGCAGCAGGTGGTACGGGGGTGGTGACTGTGATATAATCAGTCTTTGTTACACCGTCGCCTCCGGCTGCATTTGTTGCAGTGAGCGATACCGTATAGGTGCCGGCTGTGGTAAAGGTCTTTTTCGGGTTTTGGGCTGTGGAATTGGTTCCGTCTCCAAATTGCCAGAACCATTGCGTTGGCCCTCTGGTCGAGAGATCGGTAAACTGAACGGTAAGTGGGGCTGCCCCTGTTGTCGGTGTTCCAGCGAAATTCGCGAGAGGCGGTGTTGGTGAACCGGTGACCGTGATATAATCGGTCTTCGTTTCAAGGCTGCTTCCACCATCGTTGGTTGCATTCAGTGATACGGTGTAGAGGCCGGGTATACCATAGGTTTTCAGTGGATGCTGTTCTGTTGAGGTGACGCCATCTCCAAAGTCCCAGTTCCATTCTGATACATTCCCGGTCGAAGTATCGGTGAATTGAACGGTCAGCGGAGCAGGGCCCTCGGTGGTATTTCCGATGAAACTGGCGACAGGCGGTGCCTGCGTCACCCTGATCCCGTCACTTAAAACCGCTATGTCGGTTACATTATCCCTCGCTACGTGGAGTGAAATAATATAATAATCAGGTATTGTAAATGTGTAGCTCGGGTTCTGTTCATTCGTGGTATACTGCCATTCGATATCGTCAAAGCGTATAAATGTCCATTCCCATGCATCCGGCGGTGCAAGACCTCCGGTTGAGGTGTCGGTAAATTGTACCGTCAGGGGAGCAACGCCTTCAGTGGTATCTACGGTGAAGTCTGCTTTGACCCAGTCCCTGGCGATGATATACTCATCCTCTGTTGTTGTATTACTTCCACCTGCATTCTCAACAGTGAGTGAGACGCTGTAGTTACCGGGTGCGGTATAGGTATAGTTTGGGTGCTGCTCGGTAGCGGACCCCCCATCTCCAAACGCCCACAACCATGATGTCGGTGACCCGGTGGATGTATCGGTGAAATTCACAAGGAGTGGAAAATCTCCTTCTCGTGGCTCTCCGATGAAACCTGCTATCAGCTCATGGACGGTGATATATCCATTCTTTGTTGTGGTGTTGCTCCCCACTGCGTTCTCGACCGTGAGTGAGACGTTGTAGGTTCCGGGCGAGGTATAGATATTGCTTGGGTGCTGTTCGGCAGAGGTGTTCCCATCGCCGAATGTCCAGGACCATGCTGTCGGGGTTCCGGTGGATGTGTCGGTGAAGTTTACGAGGAGTGGAGAGTCTCCTTCTTGTGGTTCTCCGGTGAAGTTGACGATCAGATCATCTCTTTGAAGAGCAAACGTCTGGATCCGGTGGGGTTGACTTTTCAACCACCCATCTGCCACAAAGACGAAGCCATTCTGGTCGACTGCAATACCTCGTGGATACTGGAACCCCCCCTCACCTGTGCCGCGGTACCCCCATTTGGTGATAAATGTCCCGTTCGCATCAAACTTCTGAATACGGTACAGCAGCCCGGTTCCGGTATAGTACTGACCTTCGGCAACGAAGATGTTCCCCGAGTCGTCCACCGCCATACCGCTCGGCGGATAGGTGAACCGACCGTCGCCCATGCCCTCTGAGCCCCATCTGGTGATGAAGGTGCCGTTTGCATCGAACTTCTGGATCCGGTAATTCTCATCGCCGACATAGACATAGCCGTCAGAACTGACGGCAATGGCTAAAGGAAAGTTAAACTGGCCATTGGCTGATCCCTGGGCACCCCATGCGGTGATGAAGGCGCCGGTCGAATCAAACTTCTGGACCCGATGATTATGCGTATCCGCCACATAGATGTTGCCCGCGCTATCCGCTGCAATGCCACCCGGCCTCTCGAACTGGCCATCACCTGACCCCTCCGATCCCCATTGTGTGATGTATAAACCATTGGCATTAAACTTCTGAACGCGGTGATTGTTCTCTTCGACGACATATATCATATCGTCTCCATCCGCCGCTATCCCCCTGGGATACGAGAACTGGCCGGCTCCGGTTCCATTTGATCCCCATTTTGTGATGAAGGTGCCGGAACCGTCGAACTTCTGGATCCGGTTGTTTATCTCCTGTATACTGCTGCTATCTGCAACGTAATACGTATCCGTTACGTAGACGTTCCCCTTACTGTCGACGCAGATCCCCTCCGGCCTGACGAACTGCCCGTCATCAGAGCCAAAGGAGCCCCATTGTGCCACAAATTCATATGATTCAGCTGCCTGCACACCTCCAACGATGCATGTGCATAATAGGAGCAGGAGAAAGGTTTTCACAAGGATTCTCGTTTTACCCACAATAATACACCTAACCATGATTGCAACAAAGGTTATTTCAGACATAACCTGGAAAAATATTAGGACTATATCTAGTTTACTAAGGAATTATCGATATTAAAAGTAGCGTATGGTGATTGTACGTTGCAAGAGAGGCGGTTGCATGAAATGGGTTATAATTACCGACTCTCTATCAGGGTACGTCCCATATCCCCTTCGGAAGTGCGATGCTGAACAGTATCCGGTTTTTCTCGACCTGTGCTGCTTCTTCCTGTCTTTATGCAGGCACGGCCTCCCGTACGGATTATCGTCACGGAACACAAGCGGTGTCCTTGCTGCGGGTGTTCCCACCGGGCTGTGTTTCCTGCCGAGGTGTCGCACCCCGTGCAGTATGGCACCAAACTGAAGGCGTGCCGGGTCTACTCCTGCATCTACCGACTGCGTTCGTATGATCGGGTCTGTGAAATGGTTTCCGACCCGTTCGGGCATTATTTGAGCCGGAAGTGCCTTCAGGGGCCATCTGAACGGGGGAGGGACTCGCTCTCTCCTGCTGAGAAACCTCCCAGATACTGTTGCCCCCACGGTCCACAGGATTGGACGCCTGTGGAGAGCAGAGGAGGCCTGTCGCTCGATCCGCTCGGGAGTGTCTCATCTCGCCTGCCGCTCTCCGAGCACCCGATACCCTCAAGAGCGGGGACAGCCATACCCGACCGAGACCACCCGGAGATGGTGAAGTTGTCCAGGGTATACATTCACGCCGTGCGGGCGGACGGGCCGGAACGGGAACTCTCCGCCGCTATCCGGACTGTGATGCTGCAGGCTTCCGATGATCTCGCATGGCTTTCGCCCGACGGATGGTCAAGGATTACGTGCAAAAGTACTACCCGGCGCTGCAAACCGCCGCCGAGGCTGACCTCCGGGCATGTTGCGCCGCCGATGCGAAGATGGCGCGGGAGAGCGGTTCAGTGAGTGGCGAGGGTGGGGTTGTCGGGTTTTCCGGCGTTAACTTCGAGTGAAAAACGGTAGCGGCGGATCAATCGCGATACGGATCGATCCGCCGCTCTTTTTTCGT
>NZ_LHQS01000009.1 GCF_004102725.1 Methanoculleus taiwanensis
CTCGCCGCATCCTTCGGCTCCGGTGCGATGACGAACTCGATCGGCGACATCGCCGAATCGAAGTGCCTCTTCATCATCGGCAGCAACACCTTCGAGCAGCACCCCCTGATCGGACGCAGGGTCATGCAGGCCAAGATGAACGGTGCCAAGCTCATCTACGCCGACCCTCGCTACACCGCGACCGCCAAGCAGGCCGACCTCTACATGGCCTTCACCTCCGGCGCCGACGTCGCTATCCTGAACGGCCTGATGCAGGAGATCATCAAGAACGGATGGGAAGACAAGGAGTTCATCAAGAACCGGGTCAAGGGATATGAGGAACTCAAGGCAGTCGTCATGAAGGAGGACTACAGCCTCGAGAACGTCTCGAAGATCTCCGGCATCCCGGTCGAGCAGCTCAAGACCGCAGCCGAGTGGATCGGCACCGCCGAGTCCTGTGCGATCCTCTACTCGATGGGTATCACCCAGCACACCACCGGTGTCGACAACGTCAAGTCGGTCGCCAACCTCCAGATGCTCACCGGCAACCTGGGCAAGGCCGGCGCCGGCGTGAACGCACTCCGTGGCCAGAACAATGTGCAGGGCGCCTGCGACATGGGAGCACTCCCCGTTGTCTTCACCGGCTACCAGAAGGTCATCGACGAAGCAGCCCACAAGAAGTTCGCCGACGCATGGGGCTTCCCCGACGGCATCTGCGAGCCCAAGAACGGCTACGAAGTCACCGTCATGATGGATGTCCTCACCGACAAGCCCGGTGAACTCAAGGCCATGTACATCATGGGCGAAAACCCCATGCTCTCCGACCCGGACCTCAACCACGTCAAGCACGCAATCGAGGCCCTCGAGTTCCTCGTCGTCCAGGACATCTTCCTGACCGAGACCGCCGCGATGGCGGACGTCGTCCTCCCCGCAACCTGCTACGCCGAGAAGGACGGCACCCAGACCAGCACCGAGCGCCGTGTCCAGATGTGGCGCAAAGCCCAGGAAGCACCCGGCGAAGCCAGACTCGACTGGAAGATCATCGCAGAAATTGCCGCAAAGATGGGCTACGCAGAGCAGTTCGCATGGGAGACCGCCGAGGATATCTTCAACGAGATCGCCGCCGTCACGCCGTCCTACCACGGCATGAACTACGAACGGCTCAACCGGCCCGAAGCCCTCCACTGGCCCTGCCCCAGCGTTGACCACCCGGGAACCCCGATCCTGCACACCGCGAAGTTCGCCCACCCCGACGGCCTCGGTGTGATGCATGCAATCGAGTGGAAACCGGCCGCAGAAGTACCCGACGCGGAATACCCGTTCGTCCTCACCACCGGCCGTATCCTCTGGCACTGGCACACCGGTTCCATGACCCGCAGGTCCGCGACCCTCGACAACGAAGTCCCGACCGGCTGGATCGAGATCAACCCCGAGGACGCAAAGGAACTCGGTATCAAGGACAAAGAGATGGTCAAGGCAACCACCCGCCGCGGTACCGTCAACGTCCCCGCAAAAGTAACCGATGAGATCATGCAGGGCGTCATGTTCATGCCGTTCCACTTCGCGGAATGTGCGGCAAACGTCCTGACCAACAACGCACTCGACCCCATCGCCAAGATCCCCGAGTTCAAGGCATGTGCCGTTAAGGTCGAGAAGATTACGGAGGCCTGAATATGG
>NZ_LHQS01000010.1 GCF_004102725.1 Methanoculleus taiwanensis
CGAGTTCAAGGCATGTGCCGTCAAGGTCGAGAAGATTACGGAGGCCTGAAGATGGCAGCACAAGGAGACATGGTCTACGCATGGGCGGCAGACGCCGACGTGCTGAAGAAGGGGGAGTGCGGAGGTGCGATCACCGCCTTGCAACAGTATGCCCTTACATCCGGCATGGTGGACGCCGTCCTCGCCGTCAAGAAGGGACAGGATCTCTACGATGCCGTCCCCACGCTCATCACCGACCCGGCGGACCTGGCGCAGACGGCAGGGTCGCTCCATTGCGGGACGCTTCTCCTCTCGAAAGTGGTGAAGAACTACCTGGACAGCAACAAGACCGCACGGATCGGTGTCACAGTGAAGGGCTGCGACCTCATGGGTCTCATCGAGCTCGCAAAGCGGGATGCGGTCGATCTGGATCGCCTCCTCCTGCTCGGCGTGAACTGCGGCGGGTCGGTAAGCCCGGTAGCCGCCCGCAAGATGATCGCCGAGAAGTTCGAGGTCGACCCCGATGCGGTTCACAAAGAGGAGATCGATAAGGGTCAGTTCATCATCGAGTATGAAGGCGGTCACAAGGGCATTAAGATCGACGAACTCGAAGAGGAAGGCTACGGCCGCCGTTCCAACTGCCGCCGCTGCCTCTACAAGGTTCCCCGCCAGGCAGATCTCGCCTGCGGAAACTGGGGTGTCATCGGCGACAAGGCCGGCAAGGCAACCTTCATCGAGGTCTGCTCCGAGAAGGGCGCAGAACTCCTGAACAAAGCGGTGGCTGCCGGTGCCGTCAAGGCCGAAGCGGCGAACCCCAAGGGTATCGAGATCCGCGGCAAGGTCGAGAACGCGATGCTCAAACTCGGCAATAACTGGCGAAAGGAAGACTTCGAAACGCTCAGCTCCGATCTCTGGGGCACCATCGGCCGCGAGACAGCCCGGTGCATCAAGTGCTACTCCTGCATTGAGAACTGCCCGGTCTGCTTCCCGGCTGCACAGGAACTCAAAGGAAACTCCAGGATGGTCACCTCAGGAGAGATTCCGCCAAATCCGATGTTCCACCTCCGGCGGTTTGCGCACATCTCCGACTCCTGCGTCAACTGCGGCCAGTGCGAGGAACTCTGCCCGATGGATATCCCGCTTGCGCTCTTCTCCCATGCCATCAGGACCGAGGGTGACAGTGCATTCGAGCCCAAGCTCGGGCGAGCATCCTACACCAACTAACTCATTTTTTCAGACTGCAATCAGTCCGACACCATTTCAGGGGCGCATTGGCATATAAACCCATATTGTACGCCTAAACGGCGATCAGACCGACAATTCCCGGTATTCTGCCGATCTCCAGGGAAGAGGGGCATTGTAGCCCACCGTTATTCATCAAAACCACCGAAGTTAACCAATATAATTAAATAAACCTAACCCAGAACTCTATGTATCCGAGGTTTTACCATGGAGTTCAAGTATGTACAGACCACGTGCCCGTACTGCGGCACGGGATGCAGTTTCAACCTCGTGGTGAAGGACGGCAAGGTCGCCGGCACGGCGCCCTACCAGCGTTCACCCGTCAACGAGGGAAAGGTCTGCCCGAAGGGCACCTATGCACATGAGTTCGTGAACAGCCCCGACCGGCTCACCAAGCCCCTCATCAAGAAGGACGGCCAGTTCGTCGAGGCAACCTGGGACGAGGCCTACGACCTGATCGCCCAGAAGCTCAAGTCCTACAAGCCCGACGAGCTTGCCTGTCTCTCGTCCGCCCGTACCTCTAACGAGGACAACTACGCTCTGATGAAGTTCGCCCGCGGTGCCCTGAAGACCCGGCACATCGACCACTGCGCCCGGCTCTGCCACGCATCCACCGTCGCCGGCCTCGCCGCATCCTTCGGCTCC
>NZ_LHQS01000011.1 GCF_004102725.1 Methanoculleus taiwanensis
GATCCGCCGCTCTTTTTTCGTGACTATTTCCGGTTTTACAGCAGCCTGCTCAATTCTTTCAGTGCAACTGCTCGTACCCGGGGATTGCAAGCACGTGCTTTGCGAGGTACATCGCATCGTGGAGTGAGAGCTCGCTATCGCCCGAGACCTCGCCGACGCTCTCCGTCATCGGGTAGCCCTCCATCCCGAGCGTGTGCCGGGCGGTGTAGACGGCGTCGTAGAGCGAAACCCGGTTATCCTCGTTGGCGTCGCCGTTTTTCACGACCGTGAGCGGGATCGTGACGGTCGTGTTGCTGGCGCCGTCCGTATTCGTCGCGTTCACGACCAGGTTGACCGGCTGGTAGGCGCCGTCTGCGAAGGGTGAGGCGATGGTGGCGGCCGTGCTCGCCGTCCGGGTGCCGTCCCCGGCGTCGGTCATCGCTGCCGCCGTAGACCCGCCGATCGCCATGAGGTTCACCGTCACTGAAGCGACATTCGCACCGGTCACTGTTACGGAGAGCACGGTCGTCTCACCCGTTCCGGGAGAACCGTCGGTGTCGGTTGGGATGACGGCGGGCATCGCCACAGGGCCGGTGACGAGGGGTGCGGCGGCAAGGGTGACAGTGATGTAGTTGGTCTGTGTCCG
>NZ_LHQS01000012.1 GCF_004102725.1 Methanoculleus taiwanensis
CACCAATGCGAAACGGAAGTTTTCTGGAACGTTGCACCACAGAGGGTGATAGTCCCGTACGTGTATGCAGCGGTGTTCTGGCAGTGTCTTGAGTACCGTGGGTTGGTATTCTCGCGGGAATCTAGGGGTCATCAACCTCTAAAACTAAATACACCTCGAAACCGATAGCGTAGTAGTAGCGTGAGCGAAGGCTGAAAAGTAACCCTGGAAAGGTGGTTAAAAGTGCCTGAAATTGACCGGTGATAGTGGGTTATGGCGTGCAAGGATCTTCTTCGTGAAGGAACCCGTCGCGAGGCGGTAGTACGGGCGAAGTTGCCAGCGTCATAACGTACGTTTTGAAGAACGGGCCAGAGAGTTTATTCTATAGGCGAAGGTTAACTCAAAAAGGGAGCCGAAGGGAAACCAACAAGTCCGTAGCCTTCGGGCATGGGACGGCGTATTAAAAGTGCGCGGAGTCTGTAGGATAAGACCC